>NZ_BPRD01000214.1 GCF_022179745.1 Methylorubrum podarium | reverse complement strand
GCGCCGGCCGCGGCGATGATCATCGATCCCTGCGTCAGGTAGACCGCGTAGGACGTCTCGCCGAGGAATGTCGCGAGGCGGGCGGCCCGGCCGGAGAAGACGGCACCGACGGCGGCGATCACCAGAGCGGGCAGGAGGATGAGGACCGCGAAGCCGTCGGCCACGGGCTGCAGCGGCTCCGGGAGCCAGAGCTTGGCCTGGGCCAGACCCGCGGCCGCGGCGAGCAGCGCCGCGAGCGGCAGGGCCGACGGGAAGGTCCAGGGGGACCGGGCATAGCTGCGGAAGATCAGCATCCCGGTCAGGAAGGAGAACACGACGCGCGGAAAGGCGGCGAGGAAGGTCGAGGAGCCCCATCCCACATCGACGCTGCCGTAGGAGCCGATCGCCGCCGCGAGAACGAGGCCCGTCAGCACCCAGAGCACGATCAGGAGGCGGGTCGAGAAGAAGGCGAGCCAGAGGGCGAAGAGGATGTTCGTGACGATCTCGTAGAAGATCGACCAGCTCGCCGCGTTGAAGGGGAACAGGGTCAGGCTCCCGTAGGGCCCGTTCAAGGTCGGCAGCACGAACGCGTTCAGGACGGCGGCGAGAGCGAGGCGGTCCGTATCGAGGTAGCCCTGGAGGCTGTAGTAGCGCGCCGTCATCACGCCCCAGCCGACGAACATGGTCAGCGCGTAGAGCGGATACAGGCGCCCGAAGCGGCGCACGGCCAGTTGAAACAGGCCGATCCTCCGCGTCGCCAGGGATGCCTCGTAATTGTAGGCGATGACGAATCCGCTCAGGATGAAGAACAGGTCGACCGCCAGATAGCCCCCCGGCATCAGCTGGCCGCGCAGGCCGAACATGAAGTCCACGTGGTAGATCAGGACCACGATGGCCGCCAAGCCGCGGACGAGGTCCAGACCGTGCAACTGCCGCTTGACCTGCGGCGCAGCGTCCGGCGAGGACGGCCTAGCGGAAGCGTTTAAGGGCAGCATCGATCCCCCTCACAATCATGTTCTTCGATCGGACGCTTCCGATATCCAGGACGTAGCCGAGGCTGGCATAGACAAGGATGCCGGTGGGTATCGTGGCGGCGAGATGCGTCATCGCCGAGGCTCCGCGCATCGCTTCCTGAAGGAGGGCGCAACTGAGCGCCATCGCGGCCGTCGTGATGACGATCAGGCCGATCGGCCGGGCCGGGAGCGGCATGGCGAAGACCGGGCGCAGCAGGATGAACGAGACGACCACGCCGACGAGATCTGAGATCACCAGCGCCCAGACGGCGCCCATCAAGCCGAAATACCGCGTCAGCACGAGGTTGAGCAGGATGTTGGTGACGAGCGTGGCACCGCCGCAGACGACCTGCCGGATCGGCTTCTCGACGAGTTGAAAGCCGAGATGCAGATAATATTGCGCGAAGACGTTGAGCCCGCGCGAGAGGGCGAGGAGAGGCAGCAGGGCGCCGACGGTTCCTTCGAAGGCCGCGCCCGAGATCACCTCGGCGAACGGGTGCGCGACGACCGCGACGCCCGCGAGGGCCGGCATCAGGATTCCGAGGAACAGCACGACCCCCGAGCGCAACTCCCGCTGCGCCTCCGCCGCGCCGCCCCTGCGATAGGCGGCGATCGCCAGGGGGCCCATGATCGAGGTGACGCTGCCGGCGAGGATACCGCAGAGCTGGCTCGTCACGTCGAGGGCCGCGCCGAAATGCCCGACGGCCTCGGCACCGAGCACGCCGCCGACGAGGAGGCGCACGAGCGTCGAGTTTCCGGAGAAGACGAGGCCCGACAGCGCCAGCGGCATGCCGTAGCGCAGGAAGCGGCGGATGTGCCGGGTCTCGAGGGGGTTCTGGTCGCCGGAGCGCGCCGCGGATCCTTGACCTTGCGCCGCGAAGAAGGTCAGCGCCATCACGGCGAAGCCGGCGGCGATGCCGATCAGGAGCATCGACCCGCGGGCATAGAGGAAGGCCAGCGTCACGCTGATGCTGAAGCTGAGCAGGCTGCGGCCGATGGTGGTGCGGGCGAAGGCGCCGGATTGGTGCCGGGCCCGGCGCATCTCCTGCGTGATCTCGAACAGCGCTTGCGCGATCGCCATGGCCAGAATCGCCAGGACGACGACACTCGCCTCGCCGGACACCAGGATCCCGCCGCCGACGACGATGGGCGCGACGAACAAGGTGGTGACCGCGAAGCAGATCAGGGCGAAGGGAACGAAGTTCGTTTCGTGCGCCTCGGCCTGAAACCGCGCGATCGAGAAGCGGATCCAGCCGTAGCTGATATTCCCGATCAGGAAGGCCATGCTCGCCCCGACCGAGTAGACGCCGTACTCCGACGGCGTCAGCAGGCGCGTGTAGATGCTGAAGGAGAAGAACCCAAGCAGGCCCGGCAGCGCGAAGGCCACCATGTAGAGGAGGGTGTGCTTGAGCATCGGGAGGGGGGAGGGGCCACCGAGAGAAGGGGACGTGGTCGTGACGGCAACGGACCTTGCCGTTCAGGTTTGTCTCTCGGAGGAGGGAGGGGGCATCCGGCCCGCCGGCACGCCGTCGTTCATGCGATATCGCCTGATGACGACGATCGACGCGACGAGGAAGATCCACGTGCCGTCGGCCCGGTTGAGGAGGATCGATTCCGTGCCGTTCGTGAACAGGCCGAACAGCCAGATGGTCACGAACAGCTTCAGGATCGGGTCGTTGCGGTGGCGGACCGCCGCGAGGTCGAGCGCCGGCCGCACCACGACGAAGAGCAGCGTGAGGATCAGGCCGGGGATGCCGATCATGACGACCGTGTCAAGGAATCCCTGGTGTCCGTACACGGCCGCGACGACCCAGCTGTTGCCCCGCGTCACGGCCGGCGAGAGACTTCCGACCTGCCAGAACGACTGGAAGCCCGCCCCCATCAGCGGGTAGTCGGCCGTGTAGTGGAGGAGGAACCGCCACAGCTCGATCCGGCCCGTGAAGGTGACGTCGCCGATCAGCTTGCCCGCGAGATCCCGGGCCTCGTCGCTGGCCACCGTGGCCAGGGTGATGCCGTTGAGGAGGGCCAGGCAGGCCAGGACGATCGCCGCGAGCAGCGGCCCGCTGCGGATCGTCAGGAATCCCCGCGCGAGCACCGCGACGAGCAGAATGAGGAACAGCGGCGTCTTCGAGCCGGACTTCAGGAGGAATACGAATTCGAGGAGCGCGAGGGGGACCAGGAGGTAGGCCGGCGCGAGGCGGCGCGCGTAGAAGATGAGAACCAGCTCGATGGCGCAGATCGGGCCGGCCATGTTCTTGTGCGCGAACTGACCGCGCCAGAGCCCGGCGAGTTGCGGTTCTACGCCGGTCGCCTGGTGGACGCCGTAGAAGGGCAGCCCGAACACGAACACGTATTTGGTGATCGTCTCGGCGACGCAGACGGCGAGCAGCAGCCGGACGATCGTTTCGACCTTCCTGACGTTGGAGAATATCAGGATCGCCAGCAGCACGCAGATCGCCGACAGGAGAAAGCGCCGCAACGACACGTCGGGCACCAGGGCGAAGACCGTCGAGAGCAGGCACCAGCCGGTCAGAAGCAGCAGCGTGATGTCGACCTGCCGCTTCAGCTGCGAGGCACGCTCCCGCGTCACGAAGAGCGCGAAGACGAGGAGGCCGATCCAGAGCAGCTGGATGAACAGCGTGCCTTCGCGTCCGGCGGTCGGATCCTCGGAGAAGCGCGTCGCACCCGGATTCGGGGTGAGCCAGAGCGGGATCATCACCGCGACGAAGGAGACCCACCGCAAGCGCTCCCAGGCCGCGCTGGCGGCCGCGGCGGCGCGCGCAGAACGGCGGTTCGCGCCGCCCATGGCGGCTGGCGGCGCGCCGGTGTCCCACAGGCCGGCCGCGGGGAGCGGGGATGGGACTCTCACGCGAGGACGACCTGACGGATCACGTTCCAGAGCTCTTTACGTCGAAGATCGAAATCGAAGGGAAGGGGACGCAAGGGACGTCCGTCATCCCGCGCGTGCCACATGTCAAGCCACGTATTCCGATCATTCATTCCCCAACAAGTCACACTAACGAGATTGCTTTCTGCTCGCACCGCTTCGAGGTATTGCCGCGCATGCTCGGCGACGGCCTTATCGCGCACGGAGGGATCTCCGGGCAACGATCGATCGATGATGTCGAGCTCTGTCACGGCAATTTTTAGACCCAGAGATCTTACTCCGGCTAAGAATTCGCGCAGGCCCTTGAGGTCGAGTTTCTTGCCGGCATCGAGATGTGATTGCAAGCCGAGGACGTCGATCGGCACGCCGCGATCTTTCAATCTGCGCAACAGGGCAAGCAGACTTGCGCGCCGGTCCGCCTGATCGTCGTACTCGATCTCGGCCTCGTTCAGGCACAGCACCGCCTTCGGATCGGCCGCCCGCGCCGCCTTGAAGGCGAGATCGAGATAGGTCTCGCCCAGCGTCTGCGAGTACGCGGTCCGGCGCAGGTCGCCCGGCATGCCGTCGCGCGCATTCAGCGGCTCGTTGACGACGTCCCAGCGCGCGATCCGCCCCTGGTAGCGGCCGAGGGTCATGTCGATGCGGCGGTGGAGCGCTTCCGTCAGCGTCTTGGCGTCCCGGCTGGTCTTCAGCCAATCCGGGATGAACCAGTGGTAGAGCAGGGCGTGGCCGACGACGCGGATGTCGTTGGCGGTGGCCCAGGCCAGACCGGCATCGGTCGGCTGCCAGTTCCACTGCCCCGGCTTCGGCTCCATGGCCGACCACTGGAAGTTGCTCTCCGGCGTGAAGAGATCCATCTCCGCAGCCATCCGGGCGAACAGTTTGCGCTCCTTGGGGATGCGCGCGGCATTCGCGGTCAGGCCGAAGGCGGGCTTGCCGCGGGCGGCTCCCTTCAGCGGCGGCAGGTCCGCGAACGGATCGTCGGCGGCGCGGGGCGCGGCGAGAGCCGGCCGCCGGCCGGTGCCGAGACAGGCTCCGCCGACGAGGCCCGCAAGGCATGCGCGGCGCGTGAAAGCCGTGCGTCTCGATCCGTCGTTCACGCATCCCCCGAGCGATTCGGAGCATCGTCCGTCGCCGATGCGTGGCATTTAAAGCATGTGTGATGCCAATTCGTAAGGCGCCCGACCGGGAGGTCAAAAAAGACATCCCTGAGCGAGTGTCGATAGATTATTCTATTTCTGGTTATGTACGCAGAGCTGCGTCAAAATGATTGGGAGTCTTCAAACCAATATTAATGGATAACGTTCAGATAACGCAAAGCAGATCTGGGCATTGATACATTTTAAATGGGTTGGATCTCTGATGCGGTGCAGCAGTCATCCTTCGTTGTCGAGAACTGATCAGCGAAGGGCTTGGGCGCATCGACCATGATCGCGCCGGACGGCATCGAGATTGGGATCGAATCCATGAGTGAGATCACTCGTTTCGCGGCTTCCGCCGTCGCCGGCATGAACGGCCGGACGGTGGGACTCTTCGTCGTGCCGGCGGCCGGGCGGGCGGCCAGCATCCTCGACTTTTCCACAGGCGAGGGTGGCGACGTGCTGCTTCTGCCGCCCGGCCTGTTCTCGTCCTTCGCCCAGTTCGCCGCGGCCCTGACGCAGTCGGACGAGGACACCCTCATCACGCTGCCGGGACAGGGCACGCTGACGCTGAAGGGCGTGCGTCCGGCCAGCCTGACCCTCGCGAACGTCGTGATCGACCCGCCGACGAGCGCGAAGGCGACCGCTTGGCTGAGTGGCGTCGCCAAGGGCGACGTCGTGACCGGCACCGCCCGTGCCGACGAGATCAAGGACAGTGTTGGCGAAATGACCCTATCTGGCGGCGCTGGCGACGACACCTACATCGCCTACAACCAGTCGACGCGGATCGTCGAGGCCAAGGGCGGCGGGATCGATACGGTCGTCACCTGGGCGTCGAGCTTCGCCCTGGCAGAAGACCAGGAGATCGAGAACCTGACCTTCCGCGGCTCGGGCGCGGCGACCGGCACGGGCAACCGCCTCGCGAACGTCATCACCGGCAACAGCGGCGCCAACATCCTGGCCGGAGCCGGCGGGAACGACCTGCTGATCGGCGGCGGCGGCAACGACGTGTTCGTCCTCGCCAAGGGCGACGGCTTCGACACCATCACCGATTTCGTCGCGACCGGTGCCGAGGCCGACCGCCTGCGCCTCGGCGGTTTTGCGGCGACGTCCTTCGCCGAGCTGAAGGCGGGGATGGCTCAGGTCGGGCGGGACGTGGTGATCAGCCTCGGCGGAACCGACGGCGTTCTCCTTCGCAATGTCGCGCTGGCGGATCTCTCCGCCGCCAACTTCGAGTTCAGCTTCACCGGCGGTGCCGGCAACGACACGATCCGCGGCGGCGAGGGCAACGACCTCCTCACCGGTGGCCGTGGCCGCGACACGTTCGTGATCGAGCGGGGCGGCGGCTCCGACACGATCACCGATTTCGTCGCGGGCGCCGGCGGCGACACCCTGTCGATCCGCAATTACGGCTTCGGCGATTTCGCCGCGTTCCGGGCCGCAGCCAAGCAGAGCGGAGGCGACACCGTCGTCACCCTCGGCAACGGCGAGACCCTGACGCTCAAGAACGTCGCGGCATCGAGCCTCATCGCCACCAACGTGACGGTCCAGAACGACGCCGCCGCCGTCGCGATCAAGGCCGCGGTCGCCGCGGTCTCGGCCACGACTCTGCCTCTCTCGGGCGCGGCGAACAACTGGCTGACCGCGAGCGTCGCCGGCGCGGTCGTCAACGGCACCCTGCGCAACGACCAGATCAGCGCGAGCGCGGCCAACGTGACGCTCGCGGGCGGCCTCGGCGACGACACCTACAACGTCAACGGCACGACGCGCGTCGTCGAGAAGGCCGGCGAGGGCATCGACACCGTCATGACCTGGCTCGGCGATACCGTCCTGCCCGACAACGTCGAGAACCTCTTTATCAAGGCGACGGGCGCCGCCCAGGCGACGGGCAACGACCTCGCCAACCTCATCGTCGGCGGCACGGGCGCGAACCTGCTCGCGGGCGGCCGGGGCAACGACGTGCTGACGGGCGGCGGCGGCAAGGACGTGTACGTCATGCGGCCCGGCGACGGCCGGGACACGATCACGGATTTCGGCCTGACCGGGACCGAGGCCGATCTCCTGCGCCTCGACGGCTACACCTTCGCGGACTTCGCCGCGCTCAAGGCGGCCATGGTGCAGAACGGAGCCGACACCGTCATCGCCCTGAGCGCGACCGACAGCGTCGTCCTGCGCAACGTGACGCTGTCGGGCTTGACCGCGGCCCATTTCGATCTGCTGAACGTCGCCGACACCCTGGTCGCGCCCGCGGCGGGCGGGATCCTCGACGGCGGCCGCGGCAGCGACACCCTCATCGGTGGCACCGGACGCGACGTCTTCGTCGTCTCCAAGGGCAACGGCTCGGATACGGTCCTGAACTTCACGGTTGGCAGCACCGGCGACGTGCTCGACCTGCGCGGCTACGGTCTGAAGACCTTCGCCGACCTGCGCGCCGCCTCCGTCCAATCCGGCAGCGATACGATCGTCGCGCTCGGCGGCGGCGAGACCGTGACGCTCAAGAACGTCAAGCTCGCCGACCTCACCGCCGGCAACGTCCTGCTCGAATTCGGCCTCTCGGCCAGCGCGAGCCCGACCAAGTGGATCAACACCACCGCCGACAACCAGACCCTGACCGGAACCTCCGGCAACGACCAGTTCCAGGCCAGCAAGGCATCGCCGACCCTGATCGGCGGATCGGGGGACGACACCTATCTCGTCTCCCGCTTCAGCGACGTCGTGGTCGAGAAGCCGGGCGAGGGGACGGACACCGTCGTCACCTGGGGCGACGGCTACAAGCTCACCGACAGCCAGTCGATCGAGAACCTGACGCTCAACGGCACCGGCAATTCGTCGGCCTGGGGCAACGGCCTCGACAACATCATCACCGGCAACGCCGGCAATAACGGGCTCAACGGGGCCAAGGGCAACGACATCCTCACCGGCGGCGGCGGGCGCGACACCTTCATCGTCGTCAAGGGCGAGGGCAACGACATCATCACCGACTTCACGGCCGCGGAGGACCGGCTGCGGCTCGACGGCTTCGCCTTCAAGAGCTTCGCCGACGTCGCGAAGGTGATGTCGCAGGTCGGGACCAGCGTCGTGCTCCGGCTCGGCGGCGACCAGACCCTGATCCTGCAGAACGCCAAGCTCGCCGACATCACCGCCGACACCGTGCTCCTGCCGGTCGACACGGGCGGCATGGTCCAGACCTTCCGCGACGATTTCAGCACCTTCTCGACCTACAAGGGGACGAGCGGCACCTGGCTGACGCGCTACGAGTGGTCCGGGGACGCGGCCTACACCCTGGTGAGCAACCACGAGGGCCATCTCTACGTCGATCCGAGCTTCAAGGGCATCACCGGCAAGGAGGCGCCCTCGGCCCTCGGCCTCAATCCCTTCTCGATCGAGGACGGCAGCCTCGTCATCACCGCGAAGCCGATCGAGGCGAGCGCGAAACCCTATACCGGCGCCTACGCCTTCACCTCGGGCATGATCTCGAACCAGGCGGTCTTCGCGCAGACCTACGGCCATTTCGAGATGGTCGCGGACCTGCCGGAGGGGAAGGGCACCTGGCCCGCCTTCTGGCTCCTGCCGACCGACAATTCCTGGCCGCCGGAACTCGACGTGCTGGAGACCTTCGGCGACGTCCCCGACATGGTCCACCACAACCTGCACTCGACCTCGCAGGGGAACAGCCATTCGCAGGACGGCGACTGGGTGATGACCGACACGCTGAGCGGCAAGCACGCCTTCAGCGTGACCTGGACGCCCTACACCGTCACCTTCTTCGTCGACGGGAAGCAGACGGCGCAGTACGCGACGCCGACCGACATGAACAAGTCGATGTACATGATCGCCAACCTCGCCATGGGCGCTCAAGGCTCGTGGTCGGGCGCGGCCGATCCGAACACGACGGCGCAATACAAGATCGACTCGATCACGGCGTGGCAATTGCCCGAATACACGCTCGAGCATTACACGCTGAAGACAAGCGCGGCGTCGAGCCATGTCGTCACCGGCACGGCGTCCGCCGAGACGCTGACCGGCACGGACGCCGCCGACATGCTGATCGGCCAGGGCGGCGCCGACACGCTGCGCGGCGGCCTGGGCGACGACACCTACGTCGTCTCCGTGGCCGGCACGACGGTGACCGAAGCCTTCGATGCCGGCATCGACACCGTCCGCTCCTCGGTCTCGTTCGTCCTGTCGGAGAACGTCGAGAACCTGACCCTGACCGGAACCGGCTCCATCGACGCGACGGGCAACAGCCAGTCGAACATCCTCGTCGGCAATGCGGGCGCCAACGTCATCCGGGGCGGGGCCGGCAACGACATCCTGACCGGCGGCCTCGGCAACGACACCTTCGCCTTCTCGAAGGGCAGCGGCTCGGACATCATCACCGATTTCCAGGCGGGCGCGGGCGCGGGCGACGTCGCCCAGATCGACGATTACGGCTTCACCTCGTTCGCGGGCGTTCAGGCCGCGATGAGCCAGCACGGGGCCGACGTCTACCTCGCCCTCTCGCCGTCCGACACGCTCGTCTTCCGCGACCACGCCCTCGCGGATTTCAGCGCCGACGACTTCCGTCTGCCCTCGGACCTGCCCGTGAGCGGCAGCTACATGCGCGTCGAGACCGGAACCACCGGCAACGACACCGTCGTCGGGACGGGTTCGAACAACTACCTCGACGGCAAGGGAGGCAGCGACACCCTGGTCGGCGGCTGGGGCGACGACACCTATCGCGTCTATAGCGGCGGCACGACGACGATCGTGGAGCGGCCGGGCGAAGGGGTGGACACGGTGGAAGCCTACGCCTCCTACACGCTTCCCGGCAACGTCGAGAACTTCAAGGCGATGACGTGGAACGTCAGCGCGACCGGCAACGGTCTCGACAACCGCATCTGGGGTTCGGGCGGGAGCGAGACGCTCAACGGCAAGGCCGGCAACGACTGGCTCTCAGGCGGCGCCGGCAACGACACCTTCGTCTACGAGAAGGGATCGGGCTTCGATACGATCGCCGACTTCCACGTCAAGACGGCCAGCGGCGAGCGCGACGTCCTCAAGCTCGTCGGCTACAGCACCAACGCCTACCTGACCCATACGGCCGATGTCTGGACGATCCACGACGGCGCGGTCCAGGACAGCCTGCGCATCGTCGGCGTCACGCAGCTCGGCACCGCCGACGTCCTCTTCGCCTGAGATCGCACCGCCTCTCTCCTCCCGACAAGGCGAGGGGAGAGGCGGGGGCCGAAGCGATCGGCGGATCGCGTCTCAGGGCCCCCAGGTGAAGATCTGCGGATAGGGCCTGCGCGGATGCGAGGGCCGCAGGGCGTAGACCGCGTTGGCGATTGGCGCATCCGGCTCGATCAGAACCAGTTCCCGCGGCGCGCACGCGATCAGATGATCCGGTCGTGTCTCGGTGCAATCCGGTAGAGCGCGACCGCGGACTTTCATGGCCGGCCGCGACTCAAGGACAGATCGATCGTAGGTCGACAAATCCGCGGCTTTTGCCGGTATGGCCCACAAGATCAGGCAAGACGAGGCGCAGATCGAAAGCGCGCGGGTGACATTGATGAGGCGCGACACCGAATTCATGACGGAACACCCGAGGCCATCTTGCTCACGATCTTGTCGCACAGGCGATGGAAGCGATCAACGAGGCTCGGCCGTAGGCGCGCCTGGAGCCGAACAGGCTCACAGCCGCGCCGCGATCCCGTCGGCCACGCGCAGGGCGTTGGCGATGATGGTGAGCGTGGGATTCACCGCGCCGATCGAGGGGAAGAAGCTCGCATCGGTGACGTAGAGGTTGTCGATCCCGTGCGCCCGGCAATCGAGGTCGAGCACGCTGGTCGCGGGATCCGGGCCGAAGCGCAGGGTGCCGGCCTGATGCGCCGTGCCGCCGATCGGGGTGTCCTTGCCGAGATAGAGCGTGCGGTCGAACAGGTGCGGGTGGATGTCGAGGCCGCTGCACATCGAGCGGAGCTTTTCGCGCAGCCGCGCCTGCGCCTCGGCGTTCGTGGGCGTCAGGTCGAGATGCACCTGCCCGTCGCGGTAGAAGATGCGGTTCTCCGGCCTCGGCAGGTCCTCGGAGGTCAGCCAGAAGTCGATCGAGTGCTCGGCGATGTACGAGAACGGCCGGGCCGGCAGCCATTGCAGGAAGCCCGGCAGCCCCTCCGCCTCGATCTGCATCCCGTCGGACTTGCCGACCATCTGGATGTGGCCGAGCGGAAATTCCCAGTCGTTCAGCGGGCTGCGGTCGCGGCCGTAGTAGAAGTCGTTGAGCCCCAGCGTCTTCTGGAACCGCGTCGGGTTCGGATCCTTCGAGATCGCCAGCACGGTGGTGTTGTTGTGGCGCAGGTAATTGCGCCCGACTTGGGCCGAGCGGTTGGCGAGCCCGTCCGGATGGGCCTCGTTCCCTGAGCGCAGGAACAGCAGCGCCGAGGAGAGCGCGCCGCAGGCCACCACGAACAGGTCGGCATGAAGCGTGTGGCGCCGCCCCTCGATCACCACCGCGACGCCGGTGACGCGGCCGCCGCCCGCGTCGGTCAGGAGGCGCTCGGCATAGGCGTTGCGCAGGAGCGTGACATTGGGGTGGGCGGCGAGCGTCGGGTCGATGCAGATGATCTGCGCATCCGCCTTGCCGTTGGTCAGGCTCGGATAGCCGTCGAAGGGATCGCAGCGCAGCAGCGGGGAGTGCGGCAGGGTCCCGCCCTTGCCGTCCTCCTCCATCAGCGCGCCCATCGGCAGGTGGAACGGGTGGTGGCCCGCCCGGGCGAGGTCGTCCGCGAGCTTCTGGATGCGCGGCTCGTGGCTGATCGCCGGTTTCGGGTAGGGCAGCGGGGAGGGCGGCTCGGTCGGGTCCTCGCCGCGGGCGCCGTGAACCTGGAACAGCTCCTCCGCCGCCTGGTAGTAGGGCGCGAAGCTGTCGTACTTCAGGGGCCATTCCGGCGAGATCCCGTCCGGGTGGCGCTGCGCCTCGAAGTCGCTCTCGCGCAGGCGGAACAGCACGCCGCCATAGACCTTCGAGTTGCCGCCGACGAAGTAGTGCAGGCCGGGCTTGAACCGGTCGCCGTTCGAGGAGGTCCAGGTCTCGTCGGCTTGGTAGCGCGCCTTGCGGAAGACCGCGTCGGTGTCCCAGTTCTCGCGCTCGCGGGGCAGGTAGTCGCCGCGCTCGATCACGAGGATGCGCTTGCCGGTCCGCGCGAGGCGCCATGCCGCCGAGCCGCCGCCCGGCCCCGACCCCACGATGATCACGTCGTACCGATCGTCGCTCATCCGCCGCGCTCCGTCTCCCGACGCGCAACGGACGGTGGCGCTCCTCGTTCCGGCCAGGTCGTAGCGGAAAACTTCTGCAAGGCCTGCGCGAACCGCCGCACGCCGACGACGTTGCCAGCCGGAAGATTTCGTCGGGAGTCCGCGGATGACCATCGAGGTGCTCGCCGCCTTCGCGGCGCGGGCGTGGCTGGTGCTGCTGTTCCTGCCGTTCAGCGCCCTCGACAAGATCCTGAATTTCCGCGCCGCGGTCGGGCAGGCGGGGCAGGCCACGGCCTCGCGCCCGCTCGCGACGGCGCTGATCCTGATCGGGCTGTTCGTCGAGGTCGTGATGTCGCTCGGCGTCCTCACCGGCATCGCCGACCGTTTCGCCGCCTTCGTGCTCGCGGGCTACTGCGCGGTCACCGCGCTCCTCTGGAAGCCGTTCTGGCGCAAACCGGATTTCCGCCTGCGCGGGCCGAGCGAGGGCCGCGAGACGTTCTGGGATTTCCTCAAGAACTTCGCCGTGGCCGGCGGCTTCCTCGCGCTCGCCTGGAGCGGGCCGAGCGCGGAGGGCGTCGCCGCCTTCCTGCACGACCCGTTCGGATCGACCCACCCCTACCAGCAGACGCGTTCGGAGGCTGCCCGATGAGCCAAGGGACCAGCGAAAAGACCGACAGGCCGGTGGTGCCCTACTGGCACCTCTACACCGACGCGGACGGCGTCAGCCGGCAGGTCCGCTGCACGATGACCGACTTCCACCTCGCCTCGATGAAGCCGCCGGCCTCGCCGCAATGGCAGGGCGTGAAGCACCACGACGGCATGACCGTGATGATCACGGTCCAGCCGGTCGGGTGGGAGGGCACGTGGCACGAGAACCCGGCGCCGCAATGGATCATCCCCCTGAGCGGTCGCTGGTACGTCGAGTCGATGGACGGAACCCGCGTCGAGATGGGACCGGGCGAGATCTCATTCGGCGAGGACCAAGGCTGCCGCACGCTCGACGGCAGGACCGGCCACATGTCCGGCACGGTCGGCGACGCGCCCGCCGTCCTGATGGTGGTGCAGTTCGATTCGAAGCGCGCGCACCCCACGCCCTGCCGGTTCGGGTAAGGCGCGGGGTGAACCGATGGACGGCTTCGAGATCCGCGATCCCCGCTTCCGGCACTACGTGCTCGACAATGCCGGGCTGGAGGAGATCGCCGCCGGCTTCCGCTGGGTCGAGGGCCCGGTCTGGATGGGCGACTGGAACTGCCTGCTGTTCCAGGACCTGCCGCGCAACCGCACCATGCGCTGGAGCGAGGCGGAGGGGCTCTCCGTCTACCGGGCGCCGTCCGATTACGGCAACGGGCAGGCCCGCGACGGCGAGGGGCGGCTGATCACCTGCTCGCATCACGGCCGCTGCCTTTATCGCACCGAGCATGACGGGCGGATCACGCGCCTCGTCGAGAGCCATGCCGGCAAGCGGCTGAATGCGCCCAACGACGTCGTGGTGAAGTCCGACGGCACGATCTGGTTCACCGATCCGCTCTACGGCATCGCCAACGACTACGAGGGCGGTCGCCAGACGTCCGAGCAGCCGCCCGCCCTCTACCGGTTCGATCCCGCCACCGGCGCGATCCGCGTCGCGGCGGGCGATTTCGACGGGCCGAACGGCCTCGCCTTCTCGCCGGACGAGCGCCGGCTCTACGTCTCGGAGACCGGCGACCAGAGCCGGCCCGATCCGCGGCAGTACATCCGCGTGTTCGATGTCGGCCCGGACGGGACGCTCACGGGCGGCGACCTCTTCCATAAGATCGAGCCGGGCTACTGCGACGGCATGAAGGTCGATGAGGACGGCAATGTCTGGTCGAGCGCCGCCGACGGGGTCCACTGCCTCTCGCCGGAGGGACAACTCCTCGGCAAGGTGCGGGTGCCCTATCGCGTCTCCAATATGAGCTGGGGCGGCGTCCACCGGAACCGCCTGTTCATCGCCGGCTCGCAGCGGGTCTTCTCGGTGTTCCTCAACCGCCGCGGCGCGCCGCTGCCGGGGGCCGGGCGGTGAGTGCCCTGCGGATCGCCGCGATCCGGCTGCTCTGTCCGGATCCGGCCGCGACCGCCGCCTTCTACGCGGCGGCCTTCGGCGCCGCGGCGGCCCCGCACGGCGTCGCCGTCGGGGCGCAGACGATCGAACTGGCGCCCGCTTCCGAGCCGCCGGGCGCGCCCGCACCCTCCGAGAGCACCGGCTTCCAGCACTGCGCGATCGTCGTCCCGGACATGGACCGCGCCTACGCGCATCTGCGCGGGGTCGCCGGCTGGACGCCGATCTCGCGCGCCGGGCCGGAGCGCCTGCCGGCCGCCTCGGGCGGCGTGAGCGCGTTCAAGTTCCGCGATCCCGACGGGCACCCGCTCGAACTCGTCGCCTTCCCGCCCGGTGCCGTGCCACCGGCTTGGCGGGAGCGGTGCGGCCTGTTCCTCGGGATCGACCACACGGCGATCACCGTCGCGGACACTGAGCGCGCGGTCGCGTTCTACGCCGGCCTCGGATTCGAGGTGGCGAGCCGGGGGCTGAACCGCGGCCCGGAACAGGCGCGGATGGACGCGGTGGACGATCCCGTGGTCGAGGTGACCGGCCTGACGCCGCCGGGCGGCGCGCCGCCGCATCTGGAGCTTCTCCGCTACCGCGCCCCGGGATCGATCGCGGGACCTTGCGCCGACGGATCGCCGCTCGCCACCCGCATCGTCCTGGCCGGGACCGGGGCACCGGCCGCTATGCTGCGCGATCCGGACGGCCACCGGCTCGTCCGCGCGGCGGTTCGCTGATTCGCGCGCATCACGCCGGGATGCACGGAGGTTCCGGCCGACCGATCCGCCCGAGACGGCGGCGACCAGGCCGCGCCCGCTTGCTCGGAGACCGAGGACGGGCCAGCCTCGTCGCCGCGGAGACGGGGAGGACGGACATGCAGCGCACGACCATCGCCATCGACGACGATCTGGCCGCCGCGCTGGATGCCTACATGGACGGCACGGGCGCGGGGAGCCGATCGGAAGCCATCCGCGACCTCGTGCGGCGAGGCCTGTCCGCGCGGCCCGGGGCACCGGCCGACGCGCCCTGCTTCGGCGTCGTCAGCTGCACGATCGACCAGTCGGTGCGGAACCTCGCCTCCCGCGTGCCGCAGGGACGGCTCGACCGTCACGATCAGGCGGTCGCCTCCCTGTCGATCCCGATCGATCACACCACCTCGATCGACGTGACGCTGATGGGCGGTCCCGTCGGAGACGTGTCGGCCTACGCGGAGAAGCTGTTCCTCGAACGCGGCGTCATGCACGGCACGCTCAACCTCATCCCCGTCATCCAGGACACCTCCGCCCACGCGCACGAGGACGGGTTCGCATCGAACCGCACCCACACGCATCTGCGCGTTCGCAGCGGTTTCTGAAACCCTGCCGCACGATGCGGGTGCCCGGAAGATCCCCCCTCACGCGGCGTGGGCCATGCTGTCCGGATGCGCCTCCCGCATGTCCCCGCCATGCTGCTTGAGCGGCCTGTTGCCGGTCAGGCGGCGCAGCAGCACGTAGAAGACCGGCGTCAGGAACAGGCCGAAGGCGGTGACGCCGATCATGCCGGAGAACACCGCGACGCCCATGGCGTTGCGCATCTCCGATCCGGCCCCGGTCGCGGTCACCAGCGGCAGGACGCCCATGATGAAGGCCATCGACGTCATCAGGATCGGGCGCAGGCGCAGGCGGCTCGCCTCGATTGCCGCCTGAACGGGCGTGCGGCCGGAAAATTCCAGTTCGCGGGCGAATTCCACGATCAGGATGGCGTTCTTGGCCGAGAGGCCGACCAGCACGATCAGGCCGATCTGGGTGAAGACGTTGTTGTCGCCCGCCGACAGCCAGACCCCGAACATCGCCGCGAGCAGACCCATCGGCACGATCATCAGGATCGCCAGCGGCAGGGTGAGGCTCTCGTACTGCGCCGCCAGCACGAGGAAGACCAGCAGCAGCGCCAGCGGGAAGACCCAGATCCCGGAATTGCCGGCGATGAATTCCTGGTAGGTCAGGTCGGTCCACTCGAAGGCGAAGCCCCGCGGCAGGGTCTCGGCGGCGATGCGCGCCGCCGCTTCCTGGGCCTGTCCCGACGAGAAGCCGGGGGCCGCGCCCGCGTTGATGTCGGCCGACAGGAAGCCGTTGTAGCGCATGGCCCGCTCCGGTCCCGCGGTCTGCCGCACGCGCAGCAGGGCGGAGAGCGGCACCATCTCGCCGGAGCCGGCGCGGACCTTGAGCAAGCCCACATCGTCGGAGCGCGCCCGGAACGGCGCGTCGGCCTGGACGCGGACCGAGTAGGTGCGGCCGAACTTGTTGAAATCGTTGACGTAGAGCGAGCCGAGATAGATCTGCAGCGTGTCGAACACGTCCGTCACCGGGATGCGGAGCTGGCGCGCCTTGGTCCGGTCGAGGTCGGCGAAGAGCTGCGGCACGTTCATCTGGAAGCTGGAGAACAGGCCGACGAGTTCCGGCGTCTGCGCCGCCTTGGCCATGAACGCCTTGGTGGCGTCATTGAGCGCCTCGTAGCCGAGGCCGGCCCGGTCCTCGATCTGCAGCTTGAAGCCGCCGATGGTCCCGAGCCCGTTGACGGGCGGGGGCGGGAACATCGCGATGAACGCCTCGGGGATCGCGGCGTACTTCTTGTTGAGCGACTGCGCGATCGCCGCCCCGCTCAAGCCCGGACTTTTCCGCTCGTCGAACGGCTTCAGGGTCGAGAACACGATTCCCGAATTCGAGGAGTTGGTGAAGCCGTTGATCGACAGGCCGGGAAAGGCCACCGCGCTCTCGACTCCGGGCTCCTTGAGGGCGATCTCGCTCATGCGGCGGATCACCTCCTCGGTCCGGTCGAGGGTGGCGCCGTCCGGCAGCTGCGCGAAGCCGACGAGGTACTGCTTGTCCTGGCCCGGCACGAAGCCGCCGGGGATCCTCTGGAACAGCACCACGGTCACGCCGACCAGCACGAGGTAGAGCACCATCATCGCGCCCTTTCGCGAGACGACGCCGCCGACGCCGCGCCCGTAGCCGTCCGAGGCGCGGCCGAAGGCGCGGTTGAACCGGCGGAAGAACCAGCCGAGCAGCGTGTCGAGGATCCGGGTCAGGCGGTCCTTGGGCGCGTGGTGGTCCTTCAGGAGCAGCGCCGAGAGGGCCGGGGACAGGGTCAGCGAGTTGATCGCCGAGATCACGGTGGAGATCGCGATGGTGAGCGCGAACTGCTTGTAGAACTGGCCCGTCAGGCCGCTGATGAAGGCGAGCGGCACGAAGACGGCCACCAGCACGAGGGCGATGGCGATGATCGGCCCCGAGACCTCGCGCATCGCCTGATAGCTCGCCTCCCGCGGCGAGAGCCCGGCCTCGATGTTGCGCTCGACGTTCTCCACCACGACGATGGCGTCGTCGACGACGATGCCGATGGCGAGCACGAGACCGAACAGGGTCAGGTTGTTGAGCGAGAAGCCCAGCGCCGACATCACCGCGAAGGTGCCGACGAGTGAGACCGGGATCGCGATCACCGGGATCAGCGCCGTGCGCCAGCTCTGGAGGAAGACGAGGACCACGATCACGACGAGGAGGACCGCCTCGAACAGGGTCTTGTAGACCTCGTGGATCGATTCCTCGATGAACTCCGTCGGGTTGTAGGCGATGCGGTACTCGACGTCTGGCGGGAAGTTCTTCTTCAGCTGCTCCATCGTCGCCTTGACCGATTCCGCGGCCTCGAGCGCGTTGGTGCCCGGCCGCTGGAAGGCGCCGATGCCGACCGCGGGGGTGTCGTTGAGGAAGGAGTTCGTCGTGTAGTCCTTCTGGCCCATCTCGACGCGGGCGATGTCGCGCACGCGCACGAGGCGCCCGTCGCTCGCCTTGACGATGACGTCGGCGAACTCCTCCGGCGTCTGGAAGCGCCCCTGCGACTGCACGACGAGCTGGAAGGCGGCGCCCGGCGCGGCGGGCGGGCCGTTGAGCTGGCCGGCGGCGACCTGCACGTTCTGCTCCTGCAGCGCGCTCGTCACGTCGGTGGTGGTCAGGCCGTAGGCGGCCATCTTCTGCGGGTCGATCCAGATCCGCTCGGCGTACTCGTTGCCGCCGAAGATCGAGATGTCGCCGACGCCGTCGAGGCGCAGCAGCTCGTCGCGGATGTTGAGGTAGATGTAGTTGGCCAGATAGTTCTGGTCGTAGGTGCGCTTGGGCGAGAGCAGGTGCACGACCAGCATCAGGTCGGGCGAGGCCTTGCGGACGGTCACGCCGAGGTTGCGCACGTCCGGCGGCAGGCGCGGCTGCGCCACCGAGAGCCGATTCTGCACCAGCACGTTGGCGATATCGAGGTTGGTGCCGACCCTGAAGGTCACGGTCAGCAGCATCGCGCCGTCGTTGGTCGACAACGACGTCATGTAGAGCATGTTGTCGACGCCGTTGATCTCCTGTTCGAGCGGCGTCGCGATCGTGGCGGCCACCGTCTCGGCGTTGGCGCCGGGGAAGCTCGCGCGCACGGTCACGGTCGGCGGCACGATCTCGGGATATTGCGAGACCGGCAGCTTCTCGTAGGCGACGAAGCCGAGGATCAGGAAGACGATCGACGTGACCGAAGCGAAGATCGGCCGGTCGACGAAGAAATGGGCGAAACGCATCGTTCAAACCTCTCGCCGGCCGGTGCGCGCGCTGGCGCGACCCGTGCGGCTTGCCGTCTGCGTCCAGGCCGGCGCTGCCCGGTCGGTCCGGGAGCGTCGGCGCTCGAATCGTTCTCGTCCGCGTCCCGCCTCGCCCCCGCGACGGCGCGGCATCATCGCGGTCTCACTTCTTCGTCGGGGGCAGCTCGACCGTCTCGGGCTTCACCTGCGCGCCCGGGCGGACCTTGGCGACGCCGTTGACGACCACGAGCTCGTCGCCCTTCAGGCCGTCGCGGACCACGCGGTAGCCGTCGACGATCGGTCCGAGCTTCACGGTCCGCGCCGCGACCTTGTCGCCCTCGCCGAGCACGTAGACGATGCGCTTGTCCTGGTTGGCCGAGACCGCCTCGTCGGGGATCAGGATGCCCTGGAAGGGTTTGGTCGCGGGCATGGCGACGATGCCGAACAGGCCCGGCTTGATGAACCCGTCGGGGTTCTCGACGGTGGCGCGCAGGAGCATCGTGCCGGTCTGGAAGTCGACCCGGTTGTCGACGAAGTCGAGCGTCCCCTTGCGGGTCGGCTTCTCCTCGCCGGACAGGGCGATCTGCACCGGAGCCCCCTTGCCGCGCTGCATCTGCCCCATGCCGATGCCGAGCGAGCCCTGGTACTTCAGGAACGAGCGCTCATCGACGGTGAAGCCGAAATAGATCGGATCGAGCGAGACGATCCGGGCCAGGATCGTCTGGTCGGTGCTGACGATGTTGCCCTCGGTGACGAGGCGCTGGCTGATCCGCCCGTTGATCGGCGACTTCACCTCGGTGAAGTCGAAGTTGAGCTGGGCGTTGCGGAGCGCCGCCTCCGCGCTGTCCACGTCGGCTTGGGCGGTCTGCGATGCCTGACGGCGCTGGTCGGTCACCTGCTCGGAGATGTTCCCGCCGCGAGAGAGCACCTGGGCGCGCTCCAGATCCGTCTGGGTGAAGGAGAGGCGCGCCTTGGCCGAGGTGAGCGCCGCCTGGGCCTGCTCCAGCGCCGCCTTGTAGGGCCGGCGGTCGATGACGAAGAGCACCTCGCCCTTCTTCACGTTCGCGCCGTCCTGGAACATGATCTTGTCGAGGTAGCCGGTCACCCGGGCGCGCACCTCGACGAACTCGATCGGATCGAAGCGGCCGGTATACTGGTCCTGCTCGACGATCTCCCGCACCACCGGCTTGGCGACGGTCACGCCGGGGGGCGGCGCGCCCGGCATCTGCGCGCCGGCAGGCCCGGCAGCCAGCAGCGCGGAGGCGATCAGCGGTGTGGCGAGAAGAAGAGGCCTAAGGCTACGCATCATTCGGTTCCCTGCATGGCGCGGCCTAGTCCCCGCAACCGAGTGTGGGGCGTGCGCTCGCGCACATGACGGTCTGTCTTGGAAGGAACGGTCAGACGCTCTGCAACGCAGACGTGCCTGAATTACGCTTCAACCGGCTCACCCGCGGCGTACCAATCCTTGAAGGCGCCAGCGTAATGCTCGCTGACGTCGAGCCCGTTCTGCTGCGCCGCGGCGATGGCGTGGATCGAGCGCACGCCCGAGGCGCAGGAGAAGACCGGCCGCCGCCCATCGGCCTCGATCAGCGCCTTGAGCACCGCGGGGTCGAAGGTCGAGAGCGGGTGCGAGACCGAGCCGGGAATGCGCCCGCGGGCGAATTCGTGATCCTCGCGCACGTCGATGAGCAGCAGCGAGCCGTCCGCCAAGCCCTGCTTGACCGTCTCGCGGTCGAGGTCGACCACCTTCATCGCAACCGATCTTTCCAGAGAGGGCCGCCGCCGAAGGGGCGGATCGAAACGCGTGCGAGTCTCTTAAGTCCTCTCGCCCCCGCGGCGCAACATCGGCACGCCGGCCGGCGGCAGGCCGGCGAGCGCCGCATCGACGCGCTCGAAATGCGCCGCCCAGCCCGGCGGCTCGTAACCGGCGAGGCGGTCCGCCAACGCCGCCCGGAGCCGGGAGCCCGGCTCGCTCAGGGCTTCGACGGCCTGTCGCCAGCCCGGTCCGTCGAGCGGATCGAGGAGGTGGGCGAATCGCCCGCCGATCTCGCGGTGGACCGGGATGTCGGAGGCGACGACCGGGAGGCCGCTCGCCGCCGCCTCGACCACCGGCAGGCCGTATCCCTCGATGAAGGAGGGCATCAGCAGGGCGGTGGCGCCGCGCATCAGTGCCGCGAGGCCGTGGGTGGACAGGCCGACCACCTCGCCGACATGCGGACGGATGGCCTCGCAGCGGTCGAGCATGTCGGCGACGTTCTCGATCTCCCAGCCGCGCCGCCCGACCAGGACGAGCCGCGGCGTCTCCGCGCCCAGGCGTCCGGCCAGATCGCGCCAGAGGTTGAGCAGAAGCAGGTGGTTCTTGCGCGGCTCGATGGTGCCGCAGACGAGGAAGGTCGGCCGTGCGAGCCGCGGCAGGGCCGACTCGCCGACGCCGCCCGAGAAGACGGGCTCGACGCCGAGCGGGGCGACCGTCACCGGTTTCGCGCCCAGCCCCCGCCGGCGGGCGTAGTCCGTGAAGCGGGCGCCGACATCGCTCGAATTCACCAGCACGTGCGCGGCGTGGCGCGCGACGGTCTCCATCCGCAGCCCGTGGCGCGCGGCCTCCCCCGGCCGGCCGTATTCCGGATGGGAGATCGGGATCAGGTCATGGACGAAGAAGACCGCCCGCACGTCGCGCCGGGTGTAGAGCCAGTCGAAGCGCTCGGGCCGGTCGAGGCGCAGATGCGAGGTGTGCAGGTAGATCGTGCCCTCGGGCAGCCGCTCGGGGCCGCCGGAACGCAGCACCCGCAGGGCGGTCTCGGCCTGGAGGCGGCGTCGGTCGAGCCCCCCCTCCCCCCGGCGCCTGCCCGCCCGCGGCGCCGGGCGGCCGTCGGCGGCCGGGTCGGCAGCGAGGGAGGACGCGAGCGCCTGGAAGACCGGATCCGCCGCGGCGGTCACGTCCTCGACCCAGCCCGCGGCGACCGCCTCGACGATGCCGCGCGCCGTCTCCCGGTCGAGGACCCGCGGACCCAGTGCCGTCGAGACGAGCCCGAAGCGGGTGCCCTCCGCGCCCTGGTTCAGGACGTGCCGGGCATAGGCGAGATCGACCCGGTCGATGCCGGTGGGGCTGGCGTGGCGGAGCCGGGTGATGAGGCGGGTCAGGTCGATGGCGAGGCAGGCTTGCATGGGCCGCTGCATAGACCGGAATTCGTCGCCCTGGCGACCGGCGTCCCTCCCCTCCTGGATCTAGTGAGACGGCGACTCGGTCGCACCGCTATGGTTCGCGATCTCCCGGCCGACCTCCAGCAGGAGGACGTCGATGAGTTGGCGCAGCCGGGGCTTGCCGCTCGCATCGATCGCCCGGCGGGCCGCGATGAGGAGTTCGGCGGCCTCGTCGATGGCCTCGGCCGCGGCCGCGCGCTTCAGTTCGCGCAAGCTCCGCGTCCCGGCGCCGGGATCGGCGCGCTCGACCAGGGTCCCCTCCCCGCGAACGGGCTGTCGCCGCGCATCGCGATGGATCCGGCCGCGGCACAGGACCTTGCGCGCGGGTCCGGTCGCGGAGGCGACCCAGAGATCGACCGCGACGTCGTCCTCCTGCTCCGCCGCGCGGCCCACGTCGCCGAGGAAGCGGGCGGCCTCCGCCGTGCCGAGGCCGGCCGTCGCCCGCTCGCTGCGCAGGGGAAGCCCAGCGAGGCGGACATCGCCCGCCATGCGTTCGGCGGCTCCCTCGTCGAGGAGGAAATGGCCGGTCGCCGGATCCCATTCCCAGGTTCCGACGATCTCGGATTTCGCCAGCGTTCGGGCGAAGACCGGGGCTGTCCCGCGCCGGGTGTCACTGCGTCTGCGTTTCAAGGTCCTGCTCCCCGCGCGAGATGCGTCAGGCTGATGGTGGTGCTGGGGCGCCGCGGCCGGCCGCGGCGCCCGGCGTCTCAGGAGGCGAGGCGGGCGACGCTGGTCCGCGGCGGAGCCAGGACGGAGCGGATGTCGCCGCGCTTGTTCTGGAGCTGGCGCAGCGACCGGCGGTCGAAGGCCGCTTCGACCGCGACGATCTCCTCGCCCTCGATCTCGTGCGGCAGGCCGAGGGGGATGGCGCGCAGATGCAGCTGGAGGAGGCGCAGGATCCAGCTCGTCGGCATCTCGGAGACGAAGCTGGTGATTCCCCGCGGCAGGCCCCACTCGACGATCGCCGTCATCAGGGCCAGGGCCGTCGGGTTGAGCCGCCGGCCCGAGGTGCGCGCCGATTCGGCGACGCAGATGCGGCCCCACTCGACGATATGCGCACCCGACGGCGCCGCGCCCTCGCAGAGCTGCGGCAGCACCATCGGCAGCAGGTACGGCCGGGTGGTCGGCAGCAGGCGCGAATACCCGATGACGGCCTCGTCCTCGTCGAGAGCGAGCAGATGGACGGCGTGCTCGTCGTCGAACTCGTCGATCTCCCGCCGGTCGGGACGGGCGAGGTTGGACCAGCCCAGCTCCTCGACGAAGACCCGGTGTCTCAGGCGGAAGGCTTGATCGAGAGCACCGGCATAGTCCTGCATGTTCTCCGCGGTCACGACGTGGATCATCGGAACACCTCTTCAGAAAGCTGAGGTGTTCGTCCCAAATTCAGCCGTGTGGCGGCACTACGAGAACCCGTAGGTTTTCGTTCGAAGAGCTGTGTGCAGTTCGGGAGGTGAGACGAAATGCGAGCGCTCGTGACAGCATACCGGGGCCCGCGCCGCCGAGGTCTCTATCTTGGATTGTATGTCGAAAACAATACAGAAATTGTCGGTTACAGGTGAGTTTCGCGCGAACCCGCGCTCGAAGCCGATCAATCCTGCGTGATCATCCCCTGTATGCGCTCGATCGTCAGCATCGCCGGACGAGGGCGCGACTCCAGGCCGACAGTCCGGTGATCGCACCGCGGAGGATGCGCCGGACATTCAATTTTGCATTGTCTTTTTCGTAAGGAGCCGGCCGCCGCTCGGACTGGTGCGCTTCGCCCTGGATCGTGTCCGGCGTCCCGGTCGAGCCGGGTCTCGCGCGCGACGCCGCCCGGGCTTCAGGCGAATCACCGCTCCTGACGCGAAGGCCCGGCCCCGCGGGCGCCGCGACCGGTCACACGATCAGCCCGCGCCGGAACCCCTCGGCCACCGCCTGGGTGCGCGAGACGCAGCCGAGCTTCATCCGGGCGGAGCGCAGGTGGAAATCGACGCCGTGCCGGGAGATGCCCATCAGCTCACCGATCTCCCAATCGGTCTTGCCCTCGGCGACCCATTGCAGGCTCTCGCGCTCGCGCGGGGTCAGTCCCATCCGGCGCTCGCTGGGGCCGTTGTCGATGAGCAGCGTCTGCCCGACCACGTAGGAGGCGAGCAGGGTCAGCATCCCGCGCTGTCCCGGGCTGATGTCGAGTTGCCGGCCGGCGAAGGTGAGGCCGCCGCGCTCCTCCTCCAGCGTGGCGAGCGGCACGGTGAAGCCGTCCTTGAGGCCGAACTCGCCCGCCTCGTTCATCACCTGCCGCGAGCGAGGGTCGATCACGCCCTGGGGCTCGACCTCGGACCAGTGGAAGCCGGTCGTGCTGGACAGGGTCGTCTGCACGATCGGGTCCGCATACATGTAGCCCTTCGAAAAGTAGAGCCGGTTCCACTCGTCGGACGTATTCTCGAGGATGACGTAGTTCTTCTGCGTCCGCGCCGGAAGGCGCTTCAGCGGAATCATGGCCGAGATGATGTATTCAATGCCGAGGGCGTTCAGCCGCGGCATGATGGCCCGCAGGATATCCTCGCGCGAATGCGCTCGGTCGAGCGATTTGAGGATTTCCAACGTCAGGTCGAGTGATTTTCTAGACATGGCCGGACAAAAGGATCGCTCTCTCATCACGATAGATCGCTGAGCCGCGCTTGAGAAGAGCAGCAGAATTTTTCTCTTAGGTTGTCCCGCTGCGGACCGTGGGGTGCCCTCCACGAAGGGCGGGCGCATCGTCCGTGCCTGCGGTCGTGCTGGATGCCGTGCGGTCGAACAATGCGCCGTGTCAAATCCAAGGGAAAGATGCGCTTTCGTCCCCATCATGGGCTCGGCGGCGTTCGGCGCGCGCTTCGCTGCCCAAGGGGAGCGGAAGGGGAGCGGAAGGGGTTGCGCTGCCCGGGACGGACGGCTATGAGCCGCGAGCCCGACAAGGGTTTCGGAGTGTAGCGCAGCCCGGTAGCGCACCTGTCTGGGGGACAGGGGGTCGTCGGTTCAAGTCCGGCCACTCCGACCATTACTTGCCAACGACTTAGGGCGGGTTCAGCCTTTCGCCCCGCCGCCGTTTTGCAGAGCGTTTTGCAAAATTCTGTTCCGGCGGTGTTCGTCGAGCTTCGCGATCGCCGATTCGGCCAGCGTCCGGGTGCGGGCGAGATAGCAGTCCAAAATCTTCTGCGCGTGCGTCTGCGAGTGGCCCGTGATGGTCGCGTTCTCCGGCACCGTGCATCCCGCCTCCGCCAGCATCGTGACGGCCGTTCCGCGCAGGTCGTGGAAGTGCAGATCCTCGGCGATCTTCGCCGCCGCGAACGCCTCGCTCCACAGCTCATGGAAGTGCCGCTTGCGCCAAGCCGTGCCGCGGGGCGCGACCAGGATCGTCGTAGCGCGCCGCGGTGCCTCGTCGAGCGCCGCCTTCAAGGCGCGCGTCGCCGGCACGTAGACGAGGCGGCGGCTCTTGCTCTGGCTGCGAACGGTCACCGCCGTACCGTCCCAAGCCGACCACGGCAGCGTCAGGAGGTCGACCTGACGTTGGCCGGTGTGAAGAGCGAGCATCATCGCCAGCCGGATCTCCGGTGAGGCCGCCGCCTCGAACGCGGCGACATGCTCCGGCATCCAGATCATCTCGGCTCGGTCCGAGCGGTAGGCGCGCTCGAAGCTGGCGACCGGGTTGTGCCGGATGTGGCCTCGATCGACGCCCCAGGCGAATACCCGCGCCAACCGCCCGAGCTTCGCGTCGGCCGCCTTGGGGTGCTTCTCGGCCAGCGTGTCGTGCCACTTCAGGAAGGCCGGCCGGCTGCGTGGGTTCTCGACGATGGTCAGCAGCGTCGAGCCCCATCGCTCCTCGCACGCCTTCAGGTCATAGGCGGCGCTCTCTCGCGTCTTGGCGGCGAGATCCGTCCAGGCGCGCGATTCCCGGTATTGGCGGATCAACCACTCGACGGTGCCCGCGATGCGGGCCAAGGCCTGCTGATGCGCGGCGACGTGGCGGACCCGCTCACGGCCTACGAGCGGACCGTGATGGCAGCGAAAGAGCCCGCGAGCGGGCCGTCCTCTCGCATGGTGCCGACGACGGTGACGGAGGAGATCTCCGCGCCGCGGTTCGGGCAGGTGAACCCGCAAGCCGCGCTCGACGCGCTCGACCGGCAGGCGCGCACCGCCAAGGGCGACGTCCGGGCCGAACTGGAGCAGGTCCGCCGCGACTTCCTCGAACACGGCACCGATCCCGTGTCGGGCGTGCGAGAGACCGACCTGTCGATCGAGGGGCTACTGCATGCCCGCGAGCGGCTCGACCAGCGGCTCACCCGAGCGCGCGAGGACGGCGACGCCACGAAGGTGCGCGATCTCCAGTCCGTGCGCGCCGCGCTCGATGAGCAGCTCAAGGTCGCGCCCGAGGTGGCGACAGCGGACGCGAACTTCGCCGCCAACAGCCGCCCGCTGGAGCCGTTCGCCGGCAACGCGCCGCTCGGCCGGGTCACGCAGCGCAACCCGCTCACCCGCCGGATGGCGACGCCGACGGAGCAGGTGCCGTCCCACCTTGAGGGTGCGACCGCAGCCCGCGAGTTCCTGGCCAACGCCACTCCTGCGGCGCGCAACGCGTTCGCGGCCCGCGAGGTGACGCGCATCCTTGATGGGGTGAGTGGACAGGGCGGCGCCACGGCGGAGCGGATCCGCGCCGCGATGCGCCAGAACGAGGACCTGCTCGCCCTGCTGCCGGAGGCGCGCGGGCGGCTCCAGCGTCTCGCCCTCGCCCATCAGGGTCGCGAGGCCGTGGAGCGCTCACCGCTCGGCCGGATCGCGGAGCGTCCGGACATGAAGGGCGCGATCGACGCGCTGTTCCCGGTCAAGCCGGTCGAGGGCTCCTCGGCCGACGTCGGGGCCGCGGTCGGCGCGATCTCGCGCAGCAATCCGCTGGCGGCGCGCGAGCTCGTCCGGACCTATCTCGGGACCGAGTTCGCGGCGAAGACCAAGGATCTCCAGAGCGGCGCCAATCAGGCGGGCGGGGCCAAGTTCGCGGCCGGCATCCGAGGCAACGATCTGGCCGGCGAGAACGTCTTCGCCGCGATCCGCGCCCTGCCCGACGGCGAGCGCGTGGCGGCTGGCTTCTCCCGCCTGCTCGACATCTTCGAGGCCACCGGCACCCGTCAGGGTGTCGGCTCGCGGACCTCGTTCAACAACGAGGCGCTGGCGGATCTGCGCAAGGGCAGTCTCGGCGGGGAGGCCAACAAGGCGCTCGCAACCGGCGGCCTCAACCTGCCGAAGCGGATCGCGCAGGGCATCGAGGACTGGCAGGCGGGCCGGAACGTCGACCGCTTAGCCGCGCTGCTGACCACGCCAGAGGGAGGACGGCGTCTTGCGGATCTCGCGAACGCCAAGCCCGGAGCCGATACGATCGCGCTCCTGAACCGGCTCGTGGTGCTCGGCGCCCGCGGCGCCGGCAGCGGCTCCCGCGAGGACCGCGGTCCCCTTCAGGTGAAGGTGCGCGCGATCCCATAGCCGGGTGGCCAGAGCGGTGAGGAACGCCGCCATGATCACCGAGACCCCGAAGCTGACGACGACCTGCGCCGGGTTGATCGGCGCAGGGTTTCCCTCGGGCGGCACGGACATGCCGTAGGTCAGAGCCGCGATGAACGCGGCCTGTGCGAGGCACCAGAGCTTCTGCGACGGGGTCGAGGGCATGGCGGCACGGTAGCACGTCCGCGCGCCGCCGCCAGCCGACGCCCCTTGACCCCTGAGGCAAAACCCGCGATTTGATCACCGTGCCGTGCCCTACGCGCTGGCCCTGACCAAGCCCCGCCCCCGTGCGGGGCTTCGTCGTTTCAGGCTCCCCCATGCACAAATCGCTCGCCGCAGCCCTGGTGCTCGCCGTCGGCGCGATCTCGGCCGCGTCGGCGGCGGAGACGTGGCCGCTGTCGCGGCAGCAGGTCTTCGACGCCTCGGGCCGTCCGCTGCTTGTCCCGCGCGTGGCGTTCTTCAAGGCGGGCACGACCACGCCGCTCGCGGTCTACTCCGACGCGGCCCTGACGAAGCCGCTCGCGCAGCCCGTGAAGGCGGACGGGACCGGCCGATTTCCCCGGATCTACCTTCCGTCGGCGCTCTACGCCGAGGCGGTGTTCGGGCCTTATGGCGACGTTCTGTGGCGCGACGACGGTCTTGGCACCGTGCCTCCCACGGCGGATGGCGACGGCGACGGCGGCACCGTCGATCCGACCGCCATCGCCGCGACCGGGGACGTGAAGTGGCGCATGGACGCCAGCATCATGCCGGGCTGGGTGCAGATGAACGGGCGCACCCTCGGCGGCGCCGGTTCCGGCGCGACGGAGCTCGGCTCCGCCACCGCCTCGGCGGCCTTCGCCTACCTCTGGAACACCTTCTCGGACACCGTCGCCTCCGTCGTCGGCGGGCGCGGCACGTCGGCGGCGAGCGACTTCTCGGCCGGCAAGCCGATCGTCATCCCGACGATGCAGGGCCTCATCCAGTCCGGTCTCGACGACATGGGGTCGCGAGCCCGGCCGGTCGGCTCCAGACCATCACGGACCTGACGCTCACCGCCGGCTCCGCCACGGCGACGGTGTTCAACTCCGCGCGGCTGGCCATCGGCATGACGGTGATCGCGACCGGCATCTCGGCCGGCACCACGATCACGGACATCAACGGCACCACCATCACTCTCTCACAGGCGGCGTCGGCTGGCTCGACCGGCACCGTGTCGGGCGCGCGGTTCTCGGCGCTCGGCGACGCGCAACTGCCCGGCCAGATCGGCGGCGACGCACTGACGGGCCTGTCCAACAAGAACCTGCCGGCGACGTTGCCCGGCGGCTCGGTGACCGTCGATTATCCGGCGCACAGCTACATCACGCACGAGACGCTCGCCGCGGCCTCCCTGTCCTCCGCCACCGGCTCCGTGACCGTGTCGAACCTGCAGCAAGGTCTCGCGAACGCCAACACCGGTGTCCCGGCTGCGAAAACGTTCGGCGTGTCGCAGCCGAACCCCGGCGGAGGCCTGCTGTTCTCGAACCTCCCGCCGACCCAGCTCGGCACCTTCTACATGAAGCTGTGACGCCGATGCCGTCCTTCATGAACACGCTCGGCGCGGTCTCCCGGCGCGGGCAGTGGCGGTTCCGGCACGTCTTCCGTGGCGCCGACGAGCGCGGTCGTCTCGACATCTCGGACGCGGGCCTGATTGATTTCTCGACCTGCACCGAGGTGCTGCTCACCGTCACGGCGCGGGCGCCGCATCGGGGCTGCTGGGGCAATCTTGATCCGGAGCCGGTGATGTCCGCTTCGCTCGCGGGTGGCACGCTCATCGTGTCGAACCCCGGCCTCGTCGAGGCGGTCTTTCCGGCCGGCTCGCTGCTCGATCTGCATCCCGGCCTCTACGACGTCCGGGTCTCCGTCACCATCGGCCCGGAGACGGAAGAGATCTTCTGCGAGCCGGTTGAATTCGCCTGAGGCCTACCATGCCGAGCTATCCCCTGCGCCCGACGTTCCCGATCGACGTGCGGTCTCCATCCGGCACCGTGAAGATCGGTCGCCTAGGACGGCGGTGACCGTCGACATTAGCGGCGACCAGATCGTCTCCGCCCTGCCTCCGACGCAGGGGCAGTTCTTCGCCGCCCTCGAGGTCGCCGTCCCCGGTTCCACCGCGACGGTGCGGGCAGCGGTGCCGTCCGATTCGACGAGCCCGACCAACCGCGCATTCAACTCCACACCGTTCGTCACGCTCGGTTGCGCGCTGCTGTCGTTCGTTCAGTCCACGCTTGATTTGAGCGACGTACAGATCTCCGACCTGCTCGCTGACGCCGCCCTCCAGCCGAAGTGAAGAGGCTTCACATGACCAGCTCGCTGCGCCTTGGCCTGGCCGCACTCGCCGCCCTCGGCGCCGTGACGGCACAGGCCCCCGCCCAGACGTTCACCCTGCCCGAGATCGGCCTTCAGGGCAGTGGCTCATGCCGACAGTTAGCCGTGCGCGAGCGCGATACCCAGACGATGGTGCCGGTCGGCTGCATCGACACCACCTCGAAGAAGTGGACGCTCTCGCCCGAGAAACTGATCAGCGACAGCGTGGTCGCCGCCGGCGTCTGCGACACGTCGCAGTGGACGGGATACGTCGGCGGAACCTACTCGCCGCAGCTTCATTGCTACGCCTCGAAGCAGTCGGCCAAAGCTGATATTCCGTTTCCTGCGGTCGTCGGCATTGGGCCGGAAAACTTCCTCGATTCCAAGCTGCCGGTCAATGATCAGACCTATATCCAGCTTGCGCAGAACAGCATCCAGATCGGCGGCCCGCATCTGGTCGGCGTCAACACGACGCTTGGCTCTATGCCGTACGCCATGCTGACCGGCGGCGGCCAGAGGGTTTGCCTAAACGCTCTTTCCGCATGCATGGCCTACGACACCACGAACAATCTGCTGCGCCTCAACGACAACCGGCTTCTGATCACGAATTCCGGCATCATTACCGCGAGCGTGCAGGCGTCCGGAACGAGCTTCCTCGACCTCGGCAACAGCCGCGGCCAAGCGCTTCGGCTGCTCGATGCCGGCGGGGCTCTGGCGAACTACGTGACCCTCCAAGGCAACTCCGCCGGGTTTGGCCCCGTCCTCCGAGCTGCCGGTAGCGACGCGAATGTCCCGCTTAACCTGTCCGGGCAGGGGAACTCTCCGGTTCAGGTTCTCGGAGGGCTCGCTGTAACCGGCGGGATCAGCGCGCCGTCGCTGCCGACCGCTGGCGGATCGGTAAAGGGGACGGTCTGCGCAGACACCGCCGGCAACATCTACGTGAAGACGACTGCCGGCTCGTGCATTTAGCTACTACCGCGCCATCCTGCGTGGGGGGCGGTCCATGAAGCGCCCCCCGGGCTGACTACTACCGCGGTTTGAAGACGATGCCCTGCTCGGACCATGGAAGCCGGATCACATGGGCGCCCCTCGCCGAAAAGAAGTCATCGAACTCCCAAGGGTTAACGGCGAGGTGGCCGTAGTTATCAAGAACCAGCGGGCATCCCGGCTGCAATCGGTCCCAAATAAATTCGACACCCTTCGGAATGAACCCAAGGTCGTAATGGGCGAAGCAGAACGGCCCTTCGACCTGCTCTAGCAGGGCCGGATCATCCACGAGCCCCTCAAGCAGCTTGAAATGTGGGTAGAATGACAGTTGCCGGCTGATCTGATCCTTGCACATCGTGGCGGTCGGATCCGGCATGTGAAGCTCAAAGAGATCCAGCATGTACATCATGCGCG
>NZ_BPRD01000213.1 GCF_022179745.1 Methylorubrum podarium | reverse complement strand
CGGCCTCGCCTGCGCGTCAATGCCGTCAGGCGTGTTCCGCGCGTCGCCGGTTATCGGGACGACCCGCGGGGGACCGGGGCGCGGTGCCGGCGAGGTCATCGAGGATCGGGCAATCCGGACGGTCGTCGCCCGAGCAATGCTCGGCGAGATGGCTGAGGGTCCGGACCATGGCCTGCATCTCGGCGATGCGCGCTTCGAGGTCGCGCACATGCCGCGTTGCCACGGCCTTCACCTCGGAGCTGGCCCGCCGCTTGTCGTGCCAAAGGCCAAGCAGGGCGGCGACCTCGTCCAGGGGAAACCCCAGGCTGCGGGCGCGCCGCACGAAGCGGAGCGCGTGCACGTCCTCGTCACCGTAGAGCCTGTAACCCGCCTCGGAGCGCGCCGCCGGCCGGATCAGGCCGATGCTTTCGTAGTAGCGGATCATCTTGGCCGAGACCCCCGAGGCCTTGGCCGCCTCACCGATGTTCATGGCTTTGCCCTCCGCTGGACGGGTGACCGGGGCCGGGCCTTCGCAACCGCCTCCGGGTCTAGGACGCGGCGCCGCCGCGGTCGAGCCCGCGCCGGCCGGGGCCGTCCCCGACCGTGGCCCCGGGGCGGCGCCTAGGAAGCGGCAGCCTTCGTGGCCTGGAGCATCGGCGCGAACGCCCGCAAGCGGAGAGCGTTCAGGACGACGCTGACGCTGGAGAAGGCCATGGCGAGGCCGGCGAACAGCGGCGACATCAGGATGCCGAAGGCCGGATAGAGTGCACCGGCGGCGACCGGGATCAGCACGGCGTTGTAGGCGAAGGCCCAGAACAGGTTCTGGCGGATGTTGCGGATGGTCGCCCGCGACAGCGCGACGGCGTTCGCGACGTTCCGCAGGTCGCCGGACATCAGCACGACGTCCGCGCTTTCCACCGCGATGTCCGTTCCGGTGCCGATGGCCAACCCCACGTCGGCCTGCGCGAGCGCGGGGGCGTCGTTGATGCCGTCGCCGACGAAGGCCACGGGAACGGTCCCATCCGCCTGAAGCCGGCGCACGACGTCGGCCTTGTCGGTCGGCAGCACCTCCGCCTCGACCGCGTCGATGCCGAGACGGCGCGCGACGGCCTCGGCGGTGCGACGGTTGTCGCCGGTGACCATCACCACCCGCGCATCGAGGCGCCGCAGGGCCGCGATGGCCTCGGGCGTGCTCTCCTTGATCGGGTCGGCGACCGCGACCAGGGCCGCCAGGACACCATCCACGGCAACGTACAGGGGGGTCCGACCGTCGTCGGCCAGCCGCTCGGCCGCGCCGGAAAGGGCGGAGAGGTCGAGGCCGCGCCGCCGCATGAGGCGGTCGGCGCCGGCCTCGACGCGGCGTCCCTCGACCATGGCGCGTGCCCCGAACCCGGGGATCGCCTCGAACCCGACGGCCTCCGCCAGTCGGACCCCGCGCCGCTGCGCGGCCGCGACGATGGCCGCCGCGACGGGATGTTCCGAGCGCGCCTCCATCGAGGCCAGGAGCCGCAGCACGGTGTCCTCGTCGAAGCCAGGCAGGACTGCGATGTCGGTCAGCTCGGGCGTGCCCTTGGTCAGCGTCCCGGTCTTGTCGAGCGCGATCACCCGGGCGTCCCGCAGCGCCTGGAGCGCCTCCCCGCGTCGGAACAGGATGCCGAACTCGGCCGCCTTGCCGGTTCCGACCATGATCGAGGTCGGCGTCGCGAGGCCCATCGCGCAGGGGCAGGCGATGATCAGCACCGCGACCGCGTTGGCGAGCGCGAAGGCCAGGGCGGGAGACGGGCCGAAGGCGAGCCAGATCCCGAGCGTGACGGCCGCGGCGCCGAGCACGGCGGGCACGAACCAAGTCGTCACCCGGTCGACGAGGGCCTGGATCGGCAGCTTCGACCCTTGCGCCGCCTCGACGGTGCGCACGATCTGCGCCAGCAACGTGTCGGACCCGACCTTGGTGGCCCGGAAGCGGAAGCTGCCGGTGCCGTTCACGGTGCCGCCGATGACCTCGTCGCCGGTTGCCTTGCGCGCGGGGACGGGCTCGCCGGTGACCATCGCCTCGTCGACGTAGGAGGCGCCGTCGAGCACGGTACCGTCGACGGGCAGGCGCTCGCCGGGCCGCACGGCGACGACGTCGCCGGGACGGACCCCCTCGACGTCGACCTCCGTCTCGACCCCGTCGCGCACGACCCGGGCCGTCCGCGCCTGGAGCGTCAGCAGGTGCCGGATCGCGTCGCTCGTGCGGCCCCTTGCCCTGGCCTCGAACCATCGTCCCAGCAGGATGAGCGTCACGATCACGGCGCCCGCCTCGAAGTAGGTGTAGGCCGTGCCGGCGGGCAGGAGCCAGGGCGCTAGCGCCGCGACGACCGAGAAGCCGTAGGCCGCGCTGGTCCCGAGCATCACCAGGCTGTTCATATCGGGCGCGCCGCGCAGGAGGGCCGGGATGCCCTTGGCGTAGAAGCGCAAGCCGGGCCCGAACTGGATGAGGCTGGCGAAGACGAGGGACAGGAGCGTGAGCATGCCCTGACCGAGGGTTCTCGTCAGAGCCTCGTGCAGGCTGCCGGAGAGGTGCGCGCTCATCTCGAAGACGAGCAGCGGTGCGGTGGCGAGCGCGGCCAGAAGCACCGAGCGGCGCAAAGCCGCAATCTCCGCCTCGCGCTCCGCCCGTTCGCGGTCGCCGGCCGCCGCGGCGTCGCGCACCGGCTCGGCCTCGTAGCCCGCCGCGGCGACCGCCGCGACGATGCGTTGGGCCATGCCGGCCCCGCCGAGGTGGCGCACCGACGCGCGCTGCGTGGCGAGGTTCACGGTGGCGTCACGAACGCCCGGGACCTGGCCGAGCGCCCGCTCGACACGGCCGACGCAGGACGCGCAGGTCATGCCGGAAACGCGCAGCTCCGTCACGACCTCGACGGGTTCGTAGCCCGCCCCGCGAACCGCGTCGGCGACCGCGATGTCGCTCGCGCCCGCGGCCAGGACGCCGCTGACGCGTCCGGTGGCGAGGTTCACGTTGGCCGCTTGCACCCCCGCCACCGCGCGGACCGCCGTCTCGACGCGCCCTACGCACGAGGCGCAGCTCATTCCCCGGACCGGAAATTCGAACCTCGTCCCGCTCCCCCTGGCTCCTTCGGCAGTCGCTTGTGCGGCCATCCTTGTCTCCCTCGAACGTCGATGGCTCCGGAGATGGGGCTTCCTACAATGGGAAGGTCAAGGGGCCTTCGAGGCGGGCCTTCCGGTGCGGGCGATCTCGTGGTCCCGCAGAGAATCCGTTCGAATGCCAGGGATGGCCCTTGACCTTCCCACCATGGGAACGACCATTTGCGTGGGGATCCCAACCGAGGAGGTTCCCAAATGTGCTGCTGCACGAACAATCTCACCGCTCGCCCGGCTTCCGCTTCCGGTTCGGCGCGGCCCGACGCGGTCGTGCTGCGGGTCGACGGCATGACCTGCGGCCATTGCGTGCGGGCGGTCACCGCCGCCATCGCGCGCGATCTGCCCGGCGCGGTGGCGAGCGTGGACTTGGCCACGAAGACGCTCACGGTCAGCGGGACGACGGACGCGGTCGCCGTCGCCAGGGCGGTCGTGTCGGCCGGCTACACGCCCGTACAGGCCGGGTGAGTCTCATGGCCGAGCGAGACGCGGCCGGTGCCGGAGCCGGGCGCCCCGGCTCCGGGGGCGCCGCGATGGGGCCGGTGACCCCGGCCTCGCCGACCGCGACCTCGCTCGGCGCGCTCCTCACGCTCGGGGCCCCCGCACATTCCGAACCTGGATGCGCATCACCCGATCCGGGACCGCGTGGCCGGGTTCGGGGCCGTCGGACTGACGGCGTCACCCGGCCGGCCCCTCGGCACGGGCCACGGGACCACCCACCTGGGAGACCGCTTCCCGGATCACGGGACGGCAACGGCGTGGTGGCTTCCGGTTCGACGCCTCATCGCTCACGGCGCGCCATCCCGCTTCCTGACGGCCACGCTGGGCTTCGGCGAAAGGTGTCCGCGGCCTGAGGACCGCTCGTCGATCCGGTACGAGCGGCCGATGATGAACCCTCCTGCGCGACCTGGGGCAGGGGGCGTTAGCGGCACGGTCGAGGGATCGGGAGGGGGCCTCCCGATTGCGGGCGGACCTCGTTCACACGCCGTACGTCCTGGCCGAAGGCCGGATCGCGGCTTGGCAGGCCCTTCGGCCGCCTGCCGTGATGGCCGGCGCGCGGACGTTGCGCGGTTGCGACACCCTCCCAGGATCGCACGAGACCGCGCCGAACCAAGCCGGATCTTGTGGTGCCGGATACCCGGCCGGGGCATAAGTCCCCTGCAGCGCGGCCGAGCCTTGGGGCGATGACGAACGTGGACGACGCCTGGGTCGGCAAGCTCATCCGGCACTGGCGCGAGGATGCCGGTGCTTCCTACCGCACTTGGTTCCTCTGGGACGAGCGCATCAAGAACTTCCGGTCGATTCGACGCGGCATCCAGGCGGTCGTCGACGAGGTCAAGGCCGACACCTTCGGCAACGCCTACCGGGGCTCCTCGCTGGAGACGGTGGTCCATTCCATCGCCGAGCAGCGCCAGGTCTTCAAAGGTGCCGACCACGCCTTCCTCTGGAAGCCGAAGCTGCGCATCCCTGACATCTACGAGGATCGCGCCAACCAGGTCGCGTTCGGGCGCTTCCTCGAAACCTGCCTCTGCTGCAACGCCGAGGCGCACGTGGTGTCCGCGATACAAGCGCTTGACCAGGCCCGCATCAAGGGCTTGGGGCCGGCCGCGGCCAACCTGCTCTATTTCCTGCACCCAACCTGGGTTCCGCCGTTCAACACGGCCATCGTGAAGGGCTACAACGCCCTGACGGGCGCCAACGTGAAGCTCGGCAAGTGGGACGAGTATCTCGCCATGCGGCGCGGCATCCTCGACCTCAACAAGACCCATCGCTCGCTGCTGTCGAACGACTTCGGTGCCGTCGCCGGCTTCCTCTTCGACGTGGGATCGGGTCGGTATCCGCTGCCGGAGCGCGACACCTCCGCCGCGCTGGAGCTCTGGCGCGAGAACCTCGAACGCGTGCGGGTGGAGGCGACCGGCGCCGCGTCAAAGGCGGAGCAGGCCGCCCGCGAAGCCGACCACACCCACACCGAGGTTCAGGGTTGGCTGCGCGACCTCGGCCTCGCGCTCGGCTTCGACGTCTGGATCGCCTCGAACGACGGCAACCGGCCCTACGGCGCGGGCCGGCTCTCCGACGGATGCCTGCAACGCCTGCCCGGGCGGCTGGCCGCGACCGCCTCGGCCGAGACCGTCCGCCTCATCGACGTGATCTGGATCGACAAGGCCAGCCAGGACCTGGCCGCAGCCTTCGAGGTCGAGCATACGACGAGCATCTACTCCGGCATCGTCCGCATGCTGGATCTGGCCCTCGGGGCCGAGGGCGGGACCGCCCGGAACTTCTTCCTCGTCGCTCCCGACAATCGGGAGGACGACGTCCGGGCACAGTTCGCCCGGCCAGCCTTCTCGCGGGTGGCCGAGCTGGATCTCCGCTACCTGCCCTACAGCGAGCTGCGCGGTCACCGCGAGAGCATCGCCCGTTTCGGGAGCGGCCTGAAAGGCGTGCTCGCCATCGCGCGTCCCGTCGGCCAGATCCGTTAGCGAGGCCGGCCCTGCCGACGGGCGACGGCCGGCTTCGCGGCAACCGGCGCGGCCGGACGGCGGTCAGGCCCTGCCCTGGCGCCGGACTGCCGACCGGCCCTTACCCGGGCAGGGTACGCTCCCCGGAGCGCGCAGGCACGACCGGGCGCCGCCGCTACCGGTAACGACGCTTACCCAGGCCAACGGCGCGGACACTGCGGCAATGCGTCTCGAATTGCTTGCAGACCGGAAACCACGAGCCCGCAAGCGCGGTTTGGGTCATGTGTACCCCATGGGGGTACAGACCGAAGTGCCCGCCTCCGGCCCGGCACGTCGGCTTCCCTCCATCGGCACAAGGACCCGCCAGATGACGCACAAACCGCAGCATCGGAGCTCCCTCGACGGTGCGCCGGACACCCAGCTGAGCTTCGGCGAGCACCGCTTGTTTATCGGTGGATCGGGCTCGGACATCCAGCCGGGGACGGAACGGCTGGACACCGCCTTCGGGCGCGGCGGCGCCGACTACCTGGCGGGCCGCGGCGAGAACGACGACCTGCTCGGGGGCAACGGTCGCGACGTCCTGGTCGGCAACGGCGGCATGGACCACCTCGACGGCGGCAGGGGGGCCGACGTGCTCGTCGGCGGCGACGCGGCCGACGGCCTCCGGGGAGAGGACGGGCGCGACTACCTCGACGAAGGGGTCGGCCACGGCGACCTTGAGGGCGGGGCCGGCGACGACATCCTGGTGGGCGGGCCCGGCGGCGACGCCTTCGTCATCAGCGCCGACAGCGGCGACGACGTGATCCGGGACTTCCAGGGCGGCCCGGGCATCCTCGACCACTTGGCGGTGCGCGGCCTTAACGCCGAGGACCTGCGTTTCGAGGACACCGACGCGGGCGTGCGGATCAGCTGGGACGTCGCCGAAGGCCGGGGCTCGGTCCTGCTGGAAGGCTTCGATAAGTCGCGACTCGCCCAGGACGACTTCATGTTCACGGACGACCGCCAGGTCATCCGCCCGACCGGCGCCGACGCGGAGACCGTCACCGCCGACAAGTTCATCAAGGACGAGGGCGGCAACCTGTCCGCCCCCGGCACGGGCAGCGAGACGACCGCCGAGGACGCCTTCCGCTTCGACGAGTTCAACGTGAAGGTCGGCACGGCGGGCCGAGATGCCTTCGCGGGTACGGGCGACCGCGACTTCTACTATGGCCAGGATGGCGCCGACCGTCTTTCCGGCGCGGCAGGGGACGATGACCTATCCGGGGATGCCGGGCGCGACGTCCTCGACGGCGGCGCGGGGCAGGACCACCTCATGGGCGGCCGCGGCGCCGATCAGCTCTACGGCGGGGACCAGGCCGACAACCTGATGGGCGAGGACGGCAACGACGTGCTCTACGCCGGGGCCGGCCACGACATGCTGGACGGCGGCCGGGGCGACGACGTGCTGAACGGCGGCGACGGGGCGGACGCCTTCATCGTGGGGCCGGACACCGGCAACGACATCGTTTCGGGCGGCTTCGATGCGGGCCCCGGCGCATTCGACCACATCGCCTTCCGCGACATCACCCCGGACGAGGTGACGGTCGCCGACGTCTCGGGCGGCGTCCTGGTGAGCTGGCAGACGGATCAGGGAGACGGCTCGATCCTCCTCCAGGGCCTGACGAGGAGCCAGATGGCCCAGGACGACTTCATGTGGAACGCCGACGACGCGACGCGGGGCGCCTTCATCAACGACCCGGCGATCACCGGCGACGGCTCCAGGCTGATCTTCCAGGAGACCGCGACGGCCTCCGCCAGCCCGGAGCACGACTACATGCTCGCCTGACCGGGTGCGGCCCCGCGCCCATGCGCGGGGCCGAGCGGCCGGGCGCCTCGTGCCGCCCGGCCGGCACCTGAAGGCCGCCGCGCCCTCGCGCGCGAGCCCCGTCGCATGAGGCAGAACGACATGCAGCCAACCGCGCTCGCGATCAACGCCGCGGCGGCCAAGGATGACGAACCGTCTTCCACGATGGCCGAGGTGCGTCCCGGCATCGGGGGCGCGCTCCTCGGCGTCGGCTTGCTGAGCGCCCTGGTGAATCTCCTCTATCTCACCGGCTCCCTGTTCATGCTGGAGGTGTACGACCGGGTGCTGCCGAGCCGCAGCGTGCCCACGCTGCTCGGGCTCGCCGCCATCGTTCTCGTCCTCTACGGCTTCCAGGGCCTGTTCGACGTGCTGCGCAACCGCCTCCTCGTCCGGATCGGCGCGTCCGTGGACCGGGCGTTCGGGCGCCGGACCTACGACGCCGTGGTGCAGGCCCCGCTCGTCGCCGCGCGTCACGGCGACGGACTGCAGCCGCTGCGCGATCTCGACCAGGTCCGCACCTTCCTGTCGAGCCCGGGGCCGGCCGCCCTGTTCGACCTGCCCTGGATCCCGCTCTACCTGCTGCTCTGCTTCGCCTTCCACCCCTGGATCGGCGCGGCGGTGCTGGGGGGCGCGCTGCTTCTCGTCTCCATCACCCTCGTCACGGATCTCCTGACCCGCCGCCCGTCGCGGGCGGCGGCAGCAGCGGCCGGCCAGCGCTACGCCCTGGCGGAGGCCGGCCGGCGCAACGCCGAGGTGCTGCGCGCCATGGGCATGACCCCGCGCACGGGCGACCTCTGGGCCGAGGCGAGCGAGCGCCACCTCGTGGCCCAGCGGCGCGTGTCGGACGTCGCCGGCGGGTTCGGCGCCATGGCCAAGGTGCTGCGGCTCACCCTGCAATCCCTGGTGCTCGGCGTCGGCGCCTACCTCGTGATCGAGGGCGAGGCGACGGGCGGCATCATGATCGCGAGCTCGATCCTGGTCGCCCGGGCCCTGGCGCCGGTCGAGCTGGCGGTGGCACACTGGAAGTCGCTCGTGGCGGCCCGGCAGGGCTGGGGACGCCTCAAGGCCTTCCTCGCCGCGTTCCCGAACGAGCGGTTGAGCGTCGCCCTGTCGGCCCCCTGCGAGAGCGTCCGGGTCGAGGCCCTGACGGTCACCGCCCCCGGGCTCGAACATGCCCTCGTCGACGACGCCACCTTCGCGCTGCGGGCCGGCGAGGGGCTCGGCGTCATCGGTGCCAGCGGCTCCGGCAAGTCCTCGCTCATCCGTGCCCTGGTCGGGATCTGGGGGCCGGTCCGCGGCTGCGTCCGGCTCGACGGCGCCACCCTCGACCGGTGGCCGCCGGATGTGCTCGGCCGGCACATCGGCTACCTGCCGCAGGACGTCGAACTCTTCGCCGGCACGGTGGCGCAGAACATCGCGCGCTTCGACCCGGACGCGGCCTCCGCGGCCATCGTCGCCGCCGCACGCGCCGCCGGCGTCCACGACCTCGTGTGCGCCTTGCCGAAGGGCTACGATACGCCCATCGGCGAAGGTGGGGCCGCCCTGTCGGGAGGCCAGCGCCAGCGCATCGCGCTGGCGCGCGCCCTCTACGGCGCGCCGTTCCTCGTCGTCCTCGACGAGCCGAACTCCAACCTCGACGCGGAGGGTGAGGACGCCCTGAACCGCGCGATCCGGGACGTGCGTGCCCGCGGCGGGACCGTGGTCATCGTCGCCCACCGTCCGAGCGCCCTCGCGGCGGTCAACCGGTTGCTGTTCATGGCGGAGGGCCGGGTCCGCGCCTTCGGGCCCAAGCATGAGGTCCTGTCCGCCCTGAAGCGCCCGACCGCGGCCGCGAGCGCCTGGCTGCCGAGGGGCGACGGCAAGGAGCGCCCGCCACCCGAGAGAGCGGTGCCGCTGCGCGTGGTCGCCGCCACGGAAGGGACCCTATCGGAAGGAGCGCGGGCGTGAGCGCGCAGCGCCCCTGGGACATCCGCCGCTCCGTTCGGCGCCACCTCGTCCTGAGCCTGGCGGCCGCGGCCCTGCTCACCGTCGGCCTCGGGGGGTGGGCGGCCACCACCGAGCTCGCCGGCGCCGTCGTGGCACCGGGGACGCTCGTCGTCGATTCCTTCGTCAAGAAGGTGCAGCACCCCACCGGGGGCGTGGTGGGCGAGGTGCGGGTCCGGGACGGCGACCTCGTGCGCGCCGGCCAGGTCGTCATGCGGCTGGACGAGACCGTGACCCGCGCCAACCTCGCCGTCGTCGACAAGAGCCTGGCCGAGCTGACCGCGCGCCAGGGCCGCCTGGAGGCGGAACGCGACGGCGCCCCCCGGATCTCGTTCGCGGCCGTCCTCAGGGGCCGCGCCCAGAGCGACCCGGAAGCGGGGAAGGTCATCGCAGGCGAGACCCGGCTGTTCGAGCTGCGCCGGGACGCCCGCGCGGGCCAGAAGGCGCAGCTGAAGGAGAGGACCGGCCAGCTCCGGGAGGAGATCCAGGGCCTGACGGGCCAGATCGCCGGCAAGCGGCGCGAGACCGAGTTGATCAACCGCGAGCTCGAAGGCGTGCGCGACCTCTGGCGCAAGAACCTGGTCCCCATCCAGCGCGTGACCGCCCTGGAGCGCGACGCCGCCCGCCTGGAGGGCGAGCACGGGCAGCTCGTCGCCTCCGTCGCGCAGGCGAAGGGCAAGATCTCCGAGACCGAGCTCCAGGTGATCCAGGTCGACCAGGACCTGCGTAGCGAGGTGGCAAAGGAGTTGAGCGAGGTTCAGGCCAAGATCGCCGAGCTCGTCGAGAAGCGGGTCGCGGCCGAGGACCAGCTCAAGCGCATCGACATCCGGGCCCCGCAGGACGGCATGGTCCACCAACTGGCCGTCCACACCATCGGCGGGGTCGTCAGCCCGGGCGAGTCCATCATGCTGATCGTCCCGAGGTCGGACACGCTCGTGATCGAGGCGAAGGTCGCCCCGAAGGACATCGACCAGGTCCGGCTCGGACAACACGCCGTGCTGCGCCTGACCGCGTTCAACCAGCGGACCACCCCGGAGATCGAGGGCACGGTCAGCCTCGTGGCCGCCGACCAGATCACGGACGAGAAGACGGGCACGAGCTTCTTCAAGGTCCATGTCAGGCCGGACGCGGACCAGGTCGCGCGGCTCAAGGGGATCAAGCTCGTGCCGGGCATGCCGGCCGAGGTCTTCATCCGGACAGGCGAGCGGACGGTGCTCTCCTACCTGACAAAGCCCCTCAACGACCAGGTTCGGCGGGCGTTCAAGGAAGATTGAGGCAGGCCGGCCGGGGCGCGCCCCGTCGGTCGCGACAACGGTTCCGGGCGGATGGGCGGTGCGGTCCTGCGGCCGAGGCCCGGCGAGCGAGGGCCGCCATGGGAGGGGAGGAGCGAGGATGGAACCGCTGCCGGGGTCGACCGTGAGCGACTACGCGTTCGTGGCGCTGGTGCTGCTGATGGGCGCCGGCCTCGCGCTGCTGGCCGCGGCCGCATTCGTGCGGGTCCCGAGGCGGACGACCCGTGCCCCCCAGGCCTGGGCGCAGTTCCGCTTCGGCTACGCCGTCTACGCGCTGATCTTCCTCGCCTTCGATATGGAGATGATCTTCATGTATCCCTGGGCGGTCGTCTTCGCCGACGTCGGCGTGACCGCCTTCCTGGACATGCTGGTCTTCATCGCGCTCCTCTCGGCGGGCATCGCCTACGCCTGGGGCATGGGCGGGCTCCGATGGGAATGATCGCGAGCGCCGCGGCGGTGCTGGCCGCGCTCCTCGGAGGCGCCGCCCTGACCCTTGCGGTCGAGCGCCTCGTCGCGCGCCGGGGCCTGGAGGCCGGGCCGGCGCGCGCCGTCGGCCTCGGGCGCGGCCTGGACCTGCCCAATGCCGACCGCTGGCTGCTGCCGGCCGGCCCGGCGGTGGCGCTCGGCGGGGTCGCGCTCGCCGTGGTGGTCATCCCGTTCGGGCCCGGGCTGATCGGCCGGGATCTCGGCGTCGGCCTCTTCTACGTCATCGTCGTCGTCGACTTCGTCGTACTCGGCCTGGCGCTCGCCGGCTGGGGCGCGAACACGCCCGAGGCCGTGGAAGCCTGCTACCGCATCGTGGCCCAACTCGTCGCCTACGTCGTGCCGCTCGGCCTGGCCTATGTCGGCGTGGTCATGATGGCAGGCTCCCTGTCGACCGTCGCCGTCGTCGCGGCGCAACGAGACCTGTGGTTCGTGGTCCTGCAACCCATGGGCTTCCTCCTCTACCTCGTCACCGGGCTGATGCAGTCCTACCGCGCCCCGTTCCTGGAGCCGTTCGCGGATTCCATCGGCGGTGGCGTGCTCGGCGCGGCGGGAGGCTGGTCCGCCCTCCTGTGGCGGGTCGCGCTCGCCGGGGTGCTCTTCGTCGTCGCGGCGGTCGGAGCGGTGCTCTATCTCGGCGGCCCCTCGGGCCCCTGGCTGCCGGGCTGGGCCTGGATGCTGGCGAAGACCTACGCCCTGATGGCGCTGATGCTGGGGCTCGGGCGCTGCGTCCGGCCGTTCTCGACGGCCGGGATGCTGGCGCTGTCCTGGAAGGCCCTGATCCCGGCGGGTCTCGTCAACGTGCTCCTCGTCGGCGGCCTGATCCTTCTCGGCGTGGGACCGCGGGCATGACCGCGGCCTTCGAGCTCACCGCCTTCGCGACCTGCGCCTTCGTCGCGGTCGCGGGCGCGCTCGGCATGACCACGACCATGAGCATGTTCCGCTCGGGCATCTTCCTGATGGCCTCCTTCATCGGGGTCGCCGGCCTGTTCATCCTCCTGTCCGCCGACCTGATCGGGCTGCTCCAGGTCATGATGTATATCGGCGGCTTCCTCGTCATGATCCTGTTCATGGTCCTGGTCATGCACGACCCGGGCGGGGCGATGATGGCCGGCATGGACCTGGCCCCGCTGGAGCGCTGGTCCAGCTTGGGGCTCGTCCCGCGCCGGCCCGCGGAGGCCGGGCCGGACGGCCACCGGCAGGGCGAGGCCGGCGACCGAACCGCGGCCACGGGACACGGCGAGGGCCACTCCGGCACCCACCCGCCCCGGCCCGGCGGCGAGGCGCGCGGCGACCATGCCGAGGCGCACGACGGGGCGGCGAAAGCCATGCCGCACGAGGCCCAGGGCGGGCACGGCGAGCGCGCGGCCCACCCACACGGGCAGGCTGCCCACGGGCACGACCACGCGCCTGGGGGCGGCCACGGCGGCATGGACATGGGTGGCATGGACATGTCGATGGTGACGCCCGTGCGCCCCGTCGCGGCCTGGCTCGCCCTCGGCGTCGGGGCCGTGCTCGTCGGGATGCTGGTCCTGCGGCCGGCCTGGCCGGTGATGCCCGACGCGGTGCCGGACGCGGATTCGGCACGCCGGGTCGGACATCTCCTCATGGAGAAGTACATGGTCGCCTTCGAGGGCGCCGGCTTCCTGATCCTGATCGGCATCTTCGGCGCCCTGCTGCTCGCCCGGCCCTCCACCTACCCGGACGACGCCTCGCGCGCCGCCAAGGTCGCGGTCGACGCCGAGCCCGAGCCGATCCGGAACGACCGCCTCGCGCCACGCGCGACCCTGAACGGGGTGGCGGAGCCCGCGCCCGACCACGGCGCCCACCGCCGGCATGGGGGACATATCGGATGACGGTACCGCTGACCGCCTACCTCGTCGTAGGCGCGCTCCTGTTCGCCATCGGCCTCTACACCGTGGTCGCCCAGCGCTCGGCGGTCATGATCCTGATGGGCGTCGAGGTGCTCCTCAACGCCATCGGCCTGAACGTCGTCGCGTTCTGGCGGTTCACCGCGCCGGGCGACTACTCCGCGCAGATCCTCGCCATCCTGGTCGTCACGGTGGGCGCCGTCGAGATGGCCATCGGGCTCGCCCTCGTCCTGCTGCTGTACCGGCAGCGCCGGACGGCCGAGGTCGACGCCTACGCCGACCTCAAGCGATGACCGCCCTACTCGCCGTCCCGCTCCTGCCGCTCGTGGCGGCCGCGGCCGCCCTCGGCCTCGGCCGCCGCCTGCCCCGGGGCGGCGGCGAGCTCGTCGTCGGCGCCGTCGCCCTGGCGCTCGCCGGCCTCGCGTCGCTGCCGTCCGATGCCGCCCTGTCGGCGACCTGGTTCGAGAGCGGCGGCTATCGGCTCACCGTCGGGCTCGCGGCGACGCCGCTCACGCGGTTCGTCGCGGCGGTGGTCGCGGGCGTCGCGGTCTGCGTCGGCCTCTACGGCCTCGGCTACATGGCCGGGCGCGACGACCGGCCCCGCTTCTTCGCCGAGCTCGGCCTGTTCGTCGGCGCGATGCTGACGCTCGTGCTATCGAGCTCCCTCGCGCTCCTGTTCGCGGCCTGGGAAGTGGTCGGGCTGGCCTCGTTCCTCCTGATCGGCTTCGACCATGCCGAGCCTGGCGCCGCCGCGGCCGCCGCCAAGGCGTTCCTGATGACCCGGATCGGCGACGTCGGCCTCCTGCTCGGCTGGCTCCTGGCGCTCGCCGCCGTCGGGACCACGGACGTCGACGCGCTCGTCGGAGCCGTCGAGGGCGGGCGGATCGGCCCCGGCACGGTCACCGCGATGGCCCTCCTCATGCTGGCCGGCGCGGTCGGCAAGAGCGCCCAGCTACCGCTTTCCGCCTGGCTCCCCGACGCGATGGTCGGGCCGACCCCGGTCTCGGCCCTGCTGCACTCCGCCACGATGGTGGCCGCCGGCGTGTTCCTCGTGCTGCGCCTGTACCCGGTCTTCGCGGCGTCGCCCGGCGCGCTCGACACCCTCTTCTGGATCGGGGCCGCGACGGCGCTCGCCGCCGGCCTCATCGCCACCGCCGAGGCGGACCTGAAGCGGGTGCTCGCCTGGTCCACCTGCTCGCAGCTCGGCGAGATGATGGTGGCCCTCGGACTGGGCGGCCCGGGCGCGGCCGCCTTCCACCTCGCGGCGCACGCCGCCTTCAAATCGACCCTGTTCCTCGCCGCGGGCATCGTGCAGGAACGGGCGGGCACGCGCATCCTCGTCCGCCTCGGGGGGCTGGCTCGCGCGCTGCCGTTCGCCGGCGCCGCCTTCCTGGTCGCGGCCCTGTCGTTGGCCGGCGTGCCGCCCCTGTCCGGGTTCCGGAGCGAGGAGGCAATCCTCGCGGTGGCGTCGCGGCACGGCCCCGGGACGGGGGCCCTGGTCGTCCTGCTCGTCCTCCTCGGCGGAATCTACATCGGCCGTGCGGGGGCCGCGACCTTCCTCGGGCGCCGACGCGGCGCGGTCGGCCCGTCAGGACCCGACTGGGCGATGCGCGCCGGCCTGGGTCTGCTCGCGCTCGCCGCCGCCGGGCTCGGCTGGCTGTTGGCCGGACGGTTCGGCGCCGCTCTGCCCTTCGCCGCGCCCGAGACCGAGGCGGGGTGGCGCAGGCTCGGCGTCGCCGCCGGACTGCTCGGGCTCGGTCTCGGCGCGGCGCGGGGGTGGAGTGGCGCGCCCGCGCTCGGCGCGCTCCCCGCGCGGCTCGCCGCCGGGCTGGAAGCCGTCACCGAGGCCCCGGCGCGCCGGACGCTGTGGCTCGCCCGGACGGTCCCGGCCGTCGAGGGGGCGCTCGATGCCGGGGCCCGCGCCGTGGCCGGGTGGGCCTGGCGGTCCGCCGGGTGGGCGGGGCGGGCGCCGGGGGCGAGCGGCTCCGCGCCCTGCAGGCCGGGCGCCTCTACCTCTACACGCTCGGCCTGTTCGCCTGGACCGCGGCGGCGCTCGCCGCCGGCGCCCTGATGCTGTGGCCCTGAGGGGACTGGACCCGATGCTCACCGCGACCATCCTCCTGCCGCTCCTCACGGGCCTCGCCGTGCTGGCGCTGCCACGTCACCGTCCGGACCTCGTCCGCCGCGTCGCCCTCGGCGGTTCCGTGCTGACGCTGGGCGCGGCGCTCATCCTCTGGGCCGGCTTCGATCCGGACGACGGCGGCCTGCAATGGCGGATGTCGCTCCCATGGATCCCGTCGCTCGGGGCGCGCTACGACGTCGGCGTCGGCGGCCTCTCCCTGGCGCTGATCCTGCTCACGGCCCTCCTGCTCACGGTGGTGATGGTCTACGTGCTGGGCGAGCACGACCGGGCGCACGCCCACGCCTTCCTCTTCCTCCTGCTCGCGACCGGGCTGATCGGGCTGTTCGCGGCGCAGGACCTGCTGCTGTTCTACCTGTTCTTCGAGGTCGGCCTGGTGCCGATGTACTTCATCGTCGGCATCTGGGGCGGGGAGCGGCGGCGGTACGCGGCGCTCAAGTTCTTCCTCTACACCCGCGCCGGCAGCCTCGCCATGCTGCTCGGCTTCCTCGCCCTCTACCTCGCCATGGAGCCCCACACCTTCTCGCTGCCGGCCATCGTCCAGGCGCGGCCGCTGGACCGGACCCCGCTCGCGGGCGGCCTCGTCTTCCTGGCCCTCCTCCTCGGGTTCGGGGTGAAGCTCCCGGTGGTGCCGCTGCACAACTGGTTGCCCGACGCGCATGTCGAGGCGCCGACCGAGGGCAGCGTCGTGCTGGCCGGTCTCCAGCTCAAGATGGGCGGCTACGGCATGCTCGCCGTGCTGCTGCCGACCCTGCCGGACACGGTCGCACGGTTCGGCTGGCTCCTGGTTGCCCTGGCCCTGGCATCGCTCCTCTACGGGGCCCTGGCGGCGCTGGCGCAGTCCGACATGAAGCGGCTCGTCGCCTACACCTCCGTCAACCACATGGGCTTCGTCACGCTCGGCGTCGCGGTGGCGGCGCTGGCCGGCAACGAGGGCGTGCGCCGGCTGGCGCTGAACGGCGCCGCCGTGCAGATGGTCAGCCACGGCTTCCTGACCGGCGGCATGTTCCTGCTGGTGGGCATGCTCCAGCACCGCGCCGGCACGCGGGAACTCGCCCGCTTCGGCGGCCTGATCGGCGCGATGCCGGCCTTCAGCGGGCTGTTCGGCCTGCTCGCCTTCGGCTCGCTCGGACTCCCGGGCCTGTCCGGCTTCATCGCGGAGTTCCAGGCCATCGGCGCCGCCCTGCAGCTCTCCGCCTGGGTCGCCGCGCTCGCGGTCCTCGCGCTCGTCGTGACGACCGCGGTCTACCTCCGGCTGTTGACGGGCCTGCTGATGGGTCGGGCGCCGCCCGACATGCCGGCGCTGCCGCCCCTCACGGCGGCCGAGGCGGGCGCGGCGGGGGCGCTCGCGGCACTGGCGGTCGGCATCGGCGTCCTGCCGGCCGTCCTCGTCGCGCTGCTCGACGGCACGACCGCAGCCCTGGCGCACCTTCCATGACCGGCGGGCAGGCGATGGGCGGCTGCATGGATCTCGGCGCCGTCGCGCCCGAGATGGTCCTGGCGGGGAGCGCCCTCGCGCTGGTCCCGGTTGCCGGCTGGGTCCGGGGCCGGTGGCGCCGCCTGCCCGCCGCCGTCGCGCTCCTCGCCCTGCTCGTCGCGATGGGCCTGACCGCGCCGATGCTGACGGCCCCGCCGCGCGAGGCCTTCTGCGGCACCTACGCCGTCGACCCGTTCCGGGGCTTCTACCAGTTGGTCATCGAGGCCGGCGCCCTGGTGAGCCTGCTCGCGCTCGGGTCCCACTTCCGCGGGAGCGAGCAGGAACCGCACCACCCGGTCGCGCTGCTCATGGCGACCGTGGGCGGCATGGGGCTCACGGCGGCCACGGATCTCGGCCTCATCATCCTGTTCCTGCAGATGGTGAGCTTCCCGTCCTACCTGCTCGTCCTGCTCGTGCGGAGCGACGGACCGGCCCAGGAGGCGACGCTCAAGTACTTCCTCTACGGCGCCGCCGCGCTGGCGGTGATGGCCTACGGCCTCACCTTCCTGTTCGGCCTCACCGGCAGCCTGAACCTGCGGGCCATCGGGGCGGGGCTGGCCGGCGCCGACCGGGCCTGGGTGGCGCTGGCCTTCGGCCTGGTCCTCGTCGGCTACGGCTTCGAGATGACGCTGGTGCCGTTCCACGTCTGGGCCCCGGACGTGTTCCAGGGCGGGACGGCCCCCGCCTCGGGCTTCGTCTCCGTCGTGCCGAAGGTGGCCGCCTTCGCCGGCCTCCTCCGCTTCCTGCTGGCGGCGATGCCGGACGGCCTCGCCGCCTGGCCGACCGTGCTCGCGCTCCTGGCCGCCGCGACGATGACCTTCGGCAACTTGGTGGCCCTCCGCCAGGCGAGCCTGAAGCGCCTGCTGGCCTATTCGAGCATCGCCCAGGCCGGCTACGTGCTGATGGGGGTTGCGGCGGCCGGGCAGGCCCCCGAGGCCCTGCCGGCCATAGGCTATTACCTCGCGGCCTATCTCCTGATGAACCTCTCGGCGTTCGCGGTGGTCGCGCAGGTCGAGCGCATGACCGGGAGCGACGCCCTCGCCGCGATCCGCGGCCTCGGACGGCGGGCGCCGGGGCCGGCGGCGGCGCTGGCGCT
>NZ_BPRD01000212.1 GCF_022179745.1 Methylorubrum podarium | reverse complement strand
CGGCGCCTGCGCGAGCGCGGGGGCGGCGGCGAGGCCGATCAGGATCGTGACGGTACGCAGAAGCGAGGAACGCATGTCGATCTCCCGACATCTCGGGCGGCGGGGCGCCGCGCCGGCTCTCGATGAAGTAGGGCGGACCAATTGAACCGTCCTTGAACGCGATCGCGTGCCGATCCGGGCACCACCCGCGACGGCGCCCGTTGAACGAGTGCGGAGACATGGCGCGATTGTGACCGTGCACCCACCCTGCGGCGGTGGAACCTCATTGTCCGCAACCCGTTCGTGCACCGCTGCCGGGTCAGGCGGTTGGCCGACGTCGAGAACGCCGCGCCGGAAGACGCCGGATCGCAACAATCGGAACGAGGATTGCAACCATGGTCGATGGGAACAGAGTCACGGGTGCCGCCCGGGAATTGGGCGGCAAGGTGCAGGGCGCCTTCGGCGACCTGACCGGCTCGCAGGGCGATGCCGCCGAGGGCCGCCTGCGCGAAGTCGCGGGCCGCGCGGAGAACATCTACGGCCAGGCGAAGGACGCGGCGCGGCACGCCGCGGACGAGGCCTACGACACCGCCGAGGATCTCTACGATCGCGGTCGTCGCACCCTGCAGGAGGGTCACGAGCGCTCGGTCGAGTGGCCGCACACCTCCCTCGTCGTCGCCGGTCTGATCGGCTTCGGCCTCGGCCTGCTGGTGCGCGGGCGCAACTGAGGCCCGACCCTCTCTTCCCGAACAGCCCCAGACTTGAACGAGACTTGGAGTAGCAGCGTGACGTATCCTTCCGGCTTTCAACCCTCGTCCGTCGACGGAACACGGACGTTCGCCCGTGAGACCGTCGCCCTCAACCAGGTCTCCTGGGGGGCCGTCTTCGCCGGTGCCGCGACGGCTCTGGTGTCCCAGGTCGTCATCAACCTCGTGGGCGTGGCCGCCGGCCTCGCCTCGGTCGGCCTCAACTCGGCCGAGAACCCGACCGCATCGAGCTTCTCGCTCGGGGCCGGCGCGTGGTTCGTCGCCTCCGGCGTCATCGCCTCTCTCATCGGCGGCCTCATCGCCGGGCGCCTCGCTGGCAAGCCCCTGCGCGGGATCGCCGGGTTGCACGGCTTCGTGTCCTGGGTCGTCACCACCCTCGTCGTCCTCTACCTGCTGACCTCAGCCGCCAGCGGCATCGTCGGCGGCGCCGTCAGCACGGTCGGCTCGGCGCTCGGCGGCGCCGGCAACCTCGTCGGCGGAACGGTTCAGACCGCGGCGCAGGCCGCCGCCCCCTCCCTGACCAAGATTCCGAACCCGCTCGACCAGATCGAGCAGCGGGTGAAGGACCAGTCCGCAGGCCAGGACCCGCAGGCCGCTCGCGACGCCGCCGTCTCGGCCATGCGCGCCCTGCTCTCCGGCAACGCCGCCGACAAGCAGCAGGCGGAGACGCGCGCCGCCGACGCCCTCGCCAAGGCGCAGAACATTCCGGTCGATCAGGCGCGCCAGCAGGTGCAGGACTATCAGAAGCAGTACGAGCAGGCGGTCGCCAGCGCCAAGACGCAGGCGGAGGAGGCGGCCAAGACCGCGAAGTCGGTGGCGACCCAGGGCGCGCTCTACGCCTCGATCGCGCTGATCGTCGGCGCCATCGCCGCCTTCCTCGGCGGCCTCCTCGCGGCGCCGAAGCCGGCCTTCGCGAGCGTTCGCGACTGAGCCCGCGATCGCGGCGGGTGTCCCGCCCGGCCTCCGGCGCCAACACGCCGTCGGACGCGGGCAGGCCGCTCGCGCGTTATATGGAGAGGCGCCGGCCGGCTGATCCGGCCGGCGCTTCCGCTTCGAGCCGCGGCTCGACCGCCCTCAAGGAGTTGCCAGATTGAAGACATCGACCCTGACCCTCGCCGCCGTCGCCGCCCTCCTCGTCGGCGCGCCGGCCTCGGCCGCGCCCGCGCCGCAGAATCCGGTGGATGCCCTGGTCCGGGGTGACCTGCCGACCGGCTACGTCCAGTACCGCCGCTACGGCCACCGCCATTACGGGCATCGCCGCTACGGCTACGGCCGGGGCTATCGCCGGGGTCCGGGCGTCGGGGCCGCGGTCGGCGCGGGCGTGGCGGGTCTCGCGGCCGGGGCGATCCTCGGCGGCGCCATCGCCAATTCCCAGGCCCAGGCCGCGCCCGTCGTGGTCCAGGGCGGCGCCGATCCGGAGGCCGTCGCGGCCTGCGCCCGCCGCTTCCGTTCCTACGACGCGCGGAGCGGCACCTATCTCGGCAATGACGGCGCCCGCCATCCCTGCCCCTGAGGGCAACCCCTCCCGCGGATCATCGTCACGGGGCGACGAGCGGGAGGCTCTGTCGGCCGGGGGGCCCGGCCTCCGTCTCGTCGGGAGCGCACCGGGTCCGGTTGCGCCCCCCTTCCTTGGCCTCGTAGAGCGCGGCGTCGGCCCGGCGATAGAGATCCTCCCCGACGCCGCCCGCCGACGTCACGGCCAGTCCGATGCTCACGGTGACGGAGCCGGGATCGATCCCGGCGGACGGCACGGCGAGAGCGGTCGCGGCCCCGTGGATCGCCTCGGCGACGCGCAGGGCGCCCTCCCGGTCGGTCTCGGGCATCAGGACGGCGAATTCCTCCCCGCCGACGCGGGCGGCGAGATCGCCCGGCCGGCGCAGGCTCGCCGTCAGGCCCTGCGCGAGACCCTTGAGCACCGCGTCCCCGACCGCGTGACCGTAACGGTCGTTGTAGCGCTTGAAGTGGTCGGCATCGACGACGAGGAGGGACAGCGGCCTGCCCGTGCGCCGCGATGCCCGCGACGCCCGCGCGAACGCCTCCTCGAAATGGCGCCGGTTCGCCAGGCCGGTCAGGGTGTCGGTGCGCGCGAGCTGAGCCAGTTCGGCCTGCATGGCCGCCCTGCGGCGCAGCTCCCGTCCGAACAGCAGCGAGAGCAGGATGGTCAACCCGCACAGGACTAGGACGGCCAGCCCGATCACCGTCGCCTTGCTCCGCCACTCGGCCTCGATCTCCCGCGTTCCGAGCGCGACGTTGAGGATGAGCGGCAGATCGCCGACGGGGGTGAAGGCGTAGTATCGCTCGACGCCGTCGCGAACGGACGTTCCGGTGAAGCTGCCGCGGCGCTCCGCGAGGAAGCGCTGAAACGTCGATGCCCCGGCGATGTTGGCGCCGAGATCGGCCTCCACGAAGGGGTAGCGCATCAGGCGGGTGCCGTCGCGCAGGTAGAGGTTGATGCCGCCCTCGCGGCCGAGGCCGATCCGGTCGAACAGGGTGCTGAAGTAGGACAGCTTGAGGCTCGCCAGCACCACGCCGCCGAACGAGCCGTCCGGCTTGTCGATCCTGCGGCTCAGCACGACCACCGGCTCGCCGAGCAGCCGTGACGTCACCGGCGGGCTGATGTGAAGGCCGAGATCGGCCCGCGCCCTGTGAAGCTTGAAATAGCCGCGGTCGGCATTGTTGACGTGCCGGGCCGGCGTCGCGTGCGAATCGATGATGCTGTCGCCGTTCTCGTTCAGAACGAGCATCACCCCCATGTCGCGGGCCGTGGCGGCACGGTCGAACAGGACCAGTTGGCGCAAGGCCGGATCGAGATCCGCGACGCCGGGCGCCTTGAGGTTGTCGACGACGGCCAGGAGAGACAGGTCGATGATCTCGATGTTGCGGGCGATGTCGCGCTCGATCACCTGAAGCAGGTTCTTCGAGGTCTGTTCGGCCTTGTCCCAGGCGTCCTGCCGCAGGTCGAGCAGCATGATGGCCGAGAGCACCAGCATGCCGATGGGAGCGAGGACGCCGAGGGCGATCCAGGTCCGGGCCGACCGGATGCGCCGGGCCAGGCGAATGCGCAGACGGGATGTCGCCGGATGCGCGCTCCCCCCCGCCCAGTTCTGCTTGCCATCGGAGGTGCGCATCGGCTTCGTTTCTTATGCGTCGGCCTCCCTCTGTCGGCGCGGCGGGCTAAGCAAACCTTTCGCCGGGGCCGCGATGCGGAGGGTCGGTGCGTCGATGGCTAAAGCAACGTTACCGGTTGCGACGCAGGATGGGCCGTCATCCCGCGCTGTTCGCACCGCACGAAGACGTGATCGCGCTGTCGGGATTAAAGAAAATCGCTCTGGAACGACTGCGCAGAGCAAGACTTAAGCGCCTGGATCGAGTCATCGCGCCCCGTTCGGGGAGTCCGTTGCGACGCTCGACTCTGAGAAAAGGTCCGTTTCTGGATTGCCCTCTTCCCGAGGCCGCCCCGCGGCTCCGGGAGGTTGCGATTGGCCGTGGGAACCGCCGATGCGTCTCGATGCACGAAGCTCGGTCGAATCCGCCCCGCGCGAGCCGTCCCGGCGCGCCCTGCGTGGGCTCGATCTGCTCAACTTCACCCTCGCCGACGTGCGCGACGGGCTCGGCCCCTACCTCGCCATCTACCTGCTCGCCGTGCGCGGACCCGACCAGGGCTGGAACGAGGCCACGATCGGTCTCGTGATGACGATCGCGGGCATTGCCGGGCTGCTGGCCCAGACGCCCGCGGGCGCCCTGATCGACCGCACCAACGCCAAGCGCAGCGTCGTCGTCGCCGCAGCGGTGGTCGTGACGGTGAGCTGCCTCGTCCTTCCCTGGATCTCGAACTTCACCCTGGTCGCCGGCACGCAGGCGCTCGCCAGCATGGCCGGCTCCGTCTTCGCGCCGGCGCTGACCGGAATCACGCTCGGCATCGTCGGCCCGAAGCTGTTCTCGAAGCGCATCGGCCGGAACGAGGGCTTCAATCACGCCGGCAACGCGGTCTCGGCGATGCTCGCGGGCGGCCTGGCCTACGTCTTCGGGCCCGTGGTCGTGTTCTGGCTGATGGGGCTGCTCGCCGCCTGCTCCATCGTCGCGATGCTGATGGTGCCGGGCGACGCGATCGACGACGACCTCGCCCGCGGCCTCGATTGCGCCGAGGATCAGACCTGCGAGCAGCCCTCGGGCCTGAGCCTGCTCCTGCGCAACCGCCACCTGCTGCTGTTCGCGCTTCTCTGCGCCGCCTTCCACCTCGCCAACGCGGCGATGCTGCCCTCCGTCGGCCAACTGCTCACCAAGGTCGTCGGCAAGGACAACGCGACCTCGCTGATCGCGGTCTGCATCGTCGCGGCGCAATGCGTGATGGTGCCGATGGCGGTGCTAGTGGGCGCCAAGGCCGACAGCTTCGGGCGCAAGCCGATCTTCCTGGTCGCCTTCGGCGTGCTGGCCCTGCGCGGCGTGCTCTACACCTTCTCGGACAACCCCTTCTACCTCGTGGCGGTGCAGTGCCTCGACGGCGTCGGCGCCGGCATCTACGGCGCGCTGTTCCCGATCGTCGTGGCCGACCTCACCCGCGGCACCGGACGGTTCAACGTCGCCCAGGGCGCCGTGGCGACGGCGCAGGGCCTCGGCGCGGCCCTGAGCGCGACGCTGGCCGGATTGGTCATCGTCGGGGCGGGCTACGCGGCCGCCTTCCTCGTCCTCGCGGCGATCGCGGGGGCCGGCTTCGCGCTCTACCTGCTGTTCATGCCCGAAACCTTCGGCTACCAGCCCCGCCTGACGGATGCGCCGCCGGGAACATCCTCGACGCCGCAGGCGGTGCCGGCCGAGTAGGTGCGTCCTCGGGGACATGACACGCCTCCGCCGCGGCGACCGGTCTCACCGGTCCGGCGGGATCGAGTAGGTGCCGGTGGCGTGGCAGACGATGGCCTCGCCGCCCCGGCTTCGAATCGCGACCTCCCCCACCGCCAGGCGCCGCCCGAGCTTCAGCAACCGGCACTCGGCCACCAGCGCGGCGGGACCGGGCCGGCGGAGGAAGTTGACGTTCAGGCTCGTCGTCACGGCGAGCGCCACCGGGCCGATATTCGAGAGGATTGCCGCGTAGAGCGCGTAATCGGCCAGTGCCATCATCGACGGGCCGGACACCGTGCCGCCGGGGCGCAGATGGCGCTCGTGATAGTCGAGCCGCATCCGCGCGGAGAGCGGCCCGACCGCCTCCAGGTGGTAGTGGCGCCCGCCCGCATTCATCTGCGGGAAGTCGCGCTCGAGGAAAGCGGCGGTCTCCTCCAGGCTCATCACGGTCTCGCTCATGAGCCGCCTTGCAGCACGCCCGCGCATGGCGGACAAGGGCGCATGATCCCGACGATCGACAGCGCGCCCGAAGGCATTTCCACCCGGCACGACCGCTATCCCGACGCGCAGATCCGCGCCGTCCTCAAGGAGACGCGCTCGATCGCGCTGGTCGGCGCCTCGGCCAACCCGGCGCGGCCGAGCTACATCGTCTTCAAGTATCTGGGCGAGCGCGGCTACGCGGTGACGCCGGTCAATCCGGGGCTGGCGGGCCAGAGCCTGCTCGGCCGCCCGGTGATCGCCCGCCTGTCCGACCTGACCGGGCCGGTCGACATGGTCGAGATCTTCCGCAATTCCGCCGCGGCGGGGCCGCTGGTGGACGAGGCACTGGCGCTGCCGGTGCCGCCGAAGGTGATCTGGATGCAGCTCGGCGTGCGCGACGACGCGGCCGCGGCGCGGGCCGAGGCGGCGGGCGTGACGGTGATCATGAATCGCTGCCCGAAGATCGAGTACGGCCGCCTCTCCGGCGAGATCGGCTGGACCGGCGTGAACTCCCGCATCCTCAGCGCGAAGAAGCCGCAAATGGCCAAGGGCGGGGTGCAGAAGCGGACGATCGAGGGACCGTGACGTGAATGCGCCCCCGGCGATGGCCCGAGGGCGCCTTCGGCGGGATCGCGAGACCCATACGTCATCCGGTTGATTGCTTCGACTCTTCCTCCGTCATTGCGAGGCGAAGCCGTGGCAATCCAGGGCGCGACTTAGCCGGAGATGGCGCGCCCTGGATCGCTTCGGCTCCGCCTCGCGATGACGGGATTGGGTAAGGCCCGAGTGATCAACCGGAAACCGTATCAGTTGCCGCCGGCTGCTCGACCCTGACGGACGAAACCTGGGCGATCGTTTCCGGCACTTCGCACGCTCAGACAGCGAGTTTCGATTTAGGCCACCGTCAGCCCGACATCCACATTCCCCCGCGTCGCGTTGGAATACGGGCAGATCTGATGGGCCGCCTCGACGAGGCGCTCGGCGTCCGCGCGGTCGAGCCCCGGCAGGCTCACCTTGAGGTCGGCGGTGATGCCGAACCCGCCCTCGGAGCGCGGGCCGATGCCGACGGTGGCGGTGACGGTCGTGTCGGCGGGGACCTTCAGCCTGAGCTGGCCGCCGGCCACCTTCAGGGCGCCGATGAAGCAGGCGGAATAGCCCGCCGCGAAGAGCTGCTCGGGATTCGCGCCGGGGCCGCCCGCGCCGCCGAGCTCCTTCGGGGTCGAGAGCTGGACCTGGAAGCTGCCGTCCTCGGTGCGGGCGGAGCCGTCGCGGCCGCCCGTGGCGGTGGCGGTGGTGCGGTACTTCACATCGACGGTCATGGTCTGTCCTCGTGATCGGGGTGGAACGAGGCCGATCCGTTCGGCTCGGGACCTGGATACCGGCAATATAGATTGCGCGCAATCTAAATCGCGCGTGAGCGATCCCCCCAGCGCATGGCTGCCCCGCCCCGGATCGTGTGTCCCAGCGGCGTCAGGGGTCGCGGCCCGTCTCCGGCATGGCGGCGATGGCGGCGAGGCTGATCCCGGCGGCCGCGGCGAGGTAGAGCCCGACGAGGCCGATGCCGCCCCAGCCCGCGAGCCACTGCGCCGCGAAGGGTGCGCCCGAGGCGCCGACGATGCCGGCGAGATTGTAGGTGACGGAGGCGCCGGTGTAGCGCACCCGGGTCGGGAACAGCTCGGGCAGGAGCGCGCCCATCGGCCCGAAGATCCAGCCCATGGCGAAGAGGGCGAGGCAGAGGAAGCCGAGCACCAGGGTCGGCTCGCCGCTGCCGAGCATCGGCCCGAGCACGGCGCCGAGGGCGCCCGTCGCGACGAGTCCCGAGAGCATCACCGGCTTGCGCCCGAACCGGTCGGCCGCCCAGCCCGACAGCGGGATCGCCAGCGCCATGAACAGGATCGCCACGCACTCAAACAGCAGGAAGGTCTTGCGGGCGTAGCCGAGCGTGCCGGTGCCGTAGCTCAGCGCGAACACCGTCGAGAGGTAGAAGACGGCGTAGGCCGCCACCATCGCCAGGGTGCCGAGCAGCGTCGCGCGACGATGCGCGGAAAAGATCGTGGCGAGGGGCACCCGCTCCGGCGGCGCCTGCTCGAGGGCGGCGCGGAAGGCCGGCGTCTCGGTGAGCTTGAGGCGGACATAGAGCCCGACGCCGACGAGGGCAGCCGAGGCCAGGAACGGCAGCCGCCAGCCCCAGGCCTCGAAATCCGCCGGGCTCAGGGCGACGCTGAGCCCGAGGAACAGGAGGTTGGCCGCGATGAAGCCGATCGGCGCGCCGAGTTGCGGGAAGATGCCGTAGAGGGCGCGGCGCCCCGGCGGCGCGTTCTCGACCGCGAGCAGGGCCGCTCCGCCCCATTCGCCGCCGAAGCCGACGCCCTGGCCGAAGCGCAGCAGGCAGAGCAGCGCCGGCGCCCACCAGCCGATGCTGGCATAGCCCGGCAGGCAGCCGATCAGGACCGTGGACACCCCCATGATCATCAGCGAGGCGACCAGCGTCGCCTTGCGCCCGATCCGGTCGCCGAAATGCCCGAAGGCCGCCGCCCCGACCGGCCGGGCGAGGAAGGCGATGGCGAAGGTCGCGAACGCCTGGAGCGTCTGCACGCCGGGCTCGCCCTGGGGGAAGAAGATCGGCCCGATGACCAGCGCTGCGGCGGTGGCGTAGATGTAGAAGTCGTAGAACTCGATCGCGGTGCCGACGAAGCTCGCGACCAGGATCCGGCGGGCGGACGGGAGGCTCATGCCGCGGGCGGCTCCCACTGCCAGAACACCGTGCCGGTGAATTCGAAGACGGGCTCGCCGCGCTGGTTTTCGGCGGTGTTGCGGTGCGTGGCGAGGCCCCAGCCGGGCCGCGAGGCGGAGGCGCGCCGGTCGATGAGCGTGCTCCGGTAACGGATCGTGTCGCCGGCGTAGACCGGCCGCAGCCATTTCAGGTCCTTGAAGCCCGGCGAGGGGCCGAGCTGCGGCACCGGGCCGGAGCGTGCGGTCAGCGCGATGTCCCGGGCGAAGGTCGCGTTGAGCCGCTTCATCCAGACCGCCGCGGTCTGCCAGCCCGAGGCGCAGAGCGCGCCGAAATGCGTGGCCCGCGCGGCCTCCGCATCGAGGTGGAAGACCTGCGGATCGTAGGCGCGGGCGAAGGCGACGATGTCGTCCGCCTCGAAGCGGTGGGCGCCGAGTTCGCGGGTGACGCCGAGTTCGGCCTCGGCCAGATAGGGCAGCGTCACCGCGTCGTCCGGCTCCGGCACCGGGCCCGTCTCGGTGGAGAGTTCGACCGGACGCGCCGCGGGCACGGCGCCGGCCCGGGCGAACAGCACCGCGAAGGCCTGCGTCATCACCGCCTCGCCGCGCCCGTTCGTCAGCGTCATCGACAGCCGCGCCATGCCGCGGTCGGGCTTCGAGGACGAGGGACGGACCTCCTCCACCCGGACGACGGCGCTCAAGGCGTCCCCCGGCAGGACGGGCCTCAGCCAGCGCAGGGCGGCGATGCCGGGCGACCCCATCGAGGTGGCGTGCGAGACGAGCGCCTGCGCGAACAGGCGCATGCCCAGAGCCGCCGTCTGCCAGCCCGAGCCGATCAGGGTGCCGACGAAGGTGTCCTTCGCCGCCGCCTCGTCGAGGTGGAAGGGCTGGGGATCGTAAAGGCGCGCGAAGGCGACGAGTTCGTCCCGGCTCACCGTGATCGGTCCGGCGGTGAATTCCTGGCCGGGAGCGAGGTCGTCGAGGGAAAGCAGAGCCATGGGATGCCGCGCCGGGGTCAAGGTCCGAGCGTGGCTACATCATCGAACGGCCGAGCGCAGCCGGGGGCCTGCGCCCGAGGCGTGCCTCACTGCATCAGCGCGTAGGCCTGGATGCCCGCGGGCGTCAGGAGCACGACGAACAGCACCGGCAGGAAGAACAGGATCATCGGCACGGTCAGCTTCGGAGGGAGCGCGGCCGCCTTCTTCTCGGCCGCGGTCATGCGGAAGTCCCGGCTCTCCTGCGCCAGGACGCGCAGGGCCTGGCCCACGGGCGTGCCGTAGCGCTCCGCCTGCATCAGCGCCGTGGTGAGCGACTTGACGGTCTCGAGCCCCGTGCGCAGGGCGAGGTTCTCGTAGGCGACGCGCCGCTCGGGCAGGAAGGACAGTTCCGCGGTCAGAAGCGCGAGCTCTTCGGCGAGCACCGCCGACTGGCTCGCAATCTCCAGGCTGACGCGGCGGAAGGCGTTCTCGACCGACATGCCCGACTCCACGCAGATCAGGCACAGGTCGAGGGAGTCGGGCCAGCCGCGGCGGATGTCGGCCTGCCGCTTGGCGGTGAGATTCGAGAGGTAGACCTCCGGCAATTTGAGGCCGACGAAGCCCGCCGCGAAGACGAGTCCGAGCCGGATCGCGAAGGGCTGATCGAGCACCTCCAGCACGAACAGGTAGAACAGGGCGACGGCCGTGAGGACGATCGGCATCACCAGGCGGAAAAAGAGAAAGGCGGTCTCCGCGCCGGTGCCGCGATGGCCGGCCTGGATCAGCTTGACCCGGGCGGTCTCGGTGCCGAGCCAGCGGCTGAGATTGAACTGCTCGACGACCCGCTTCATGTAGGCCTTCGGCTCGACGCGCAGGCTGACGCGGCTGTTCAGCCGCTCGCGCTCGCGCTGGCGGATCTGCTCGCGCTCGTCGCTGACGAGCTTCATCCGCTTGGCGAGCTGATCGCCCTCGAAGAGCGGCTGGATCAGGGTGAAGACCGTGGCCGCCGCAGCGATGCCGGCCAGCACCGCGGCGATGGTGCGCGGCGCGAGGGCGGCGTTGACGAAATCGTCCAGCATCGGTGTCCGGCCCTGCCCGTCCCTTCGCAGAGCGGCTCGAACCGCCCCGTCCACATCAACTTCCGCCCCGGCCCGCACCGTCCGAGCGCGTCGCCTCGAAACTCACATCCGCGGCGACGCATTCGCTTTGCGCCGCTGCCCCGTCTCTTCCCGCTCGCCGTCGACGCCCTCGCGATGCGATGCGTCAGATGTCGAAATTGATCATCTTCTTCATCACGAGGACGCCGGCCAGCATCCACAGCCCGGAGATCACCAGGGCGATCTTGCCGACGGAGGTCGTCCACAGAAGCGAAGTGTAATCGGGGCTCGACAGGTAGGTGCCCGCTCCGACGACGAACGGAAGGGCGCCGATGATGGCGGCCGAGGCCTTCGCCTCCATGCTCATCGCCTGGATCTTGCCGGCCATCTTCTTGCGCTCGCGCAGCACGCGCGAGAGGTTTCCGAGCGCCTCCGAGAGGTTGCCGCCGGCCTTCTGCTGAATGCCGATCACGATGGCGAAGAAGTTCACCTCGGTCACGGGCACCCGCTCGTACATGCGCAGGATCGCGTCCCCCATCGACAGGCCGAGCGCCTGCGCCTCGATCGCGACCCGGAACTCGCTGCGCAGGGGCTCCTTCGCCTCGCGCGAGATCATCCGCAGGCAATCGCCGAGCGGGATGCCGGAGCGCAGACCGCGCACGACCACGTCCATCGCGTTGGGCAGTTCCTCGATGAAGGCCGCCACGCGCCGCTTCTGCATCCGCTTGAGCATCCAGGCGGGCAGGCCGAACCCGCCCGCGAACAGGGCGAGCAGCGCGACGATCACGTTGTGGGAAACGAGGAAGGCGGCGAGCGCGAGGACGACCGCCGAGATCGCGGAGACGACGTAGTATTTCTTGCGGGTCCAATCGAGGCCGGCGCGGGCGATGCGCAGTTCGAGGGTGACCTTGGTCTTGTCCTTCTTGGCCTCCAGCTCCTTGAGGCTCTTGGCGACCTGCTCGCGGCGGCTGGCGGCGGCG
>NZ_BPRD01000211.1 GCF_022179745.1 Methylorubrum podarium | reverse complement strand
CGGCCGAGGAACGCGCCGATCCCCTCTTCCGCCGCCCGCGCCAGCATGTTCTCCGTCATCACCCGGCCGGCATGGGCGTAGGCCTCGGCCAGCGGCATCTCCAGCTGCTCGTAGAAGGCCCGCTTGCCGACTCGCACGGTATAGGGACTGCGCGCGGCGATTCCCCCGGCGAGCGCCTGCGCGGCGGCGAGCGCACCGCCCGCCTCCACCACGTCGTTGACGAGGCCGAGGCGCCGCGCCTCCTCGGCATCCGCCATGTCGGCGGTGAGCAGCATCCGCATCGCCGCCTTGCGCGAGAGGTTGCGCGACAGCGCCACCATCGGCGTCGAGCAGAACAAGCCGATCTGCACGCCCGGCGTGGCGAAGCGCGCCGCGGCGCCCGCCACCGCGAGATCGCAGGAGGCGACGAGCTGGCAGCCGGCGGCCGTCGCGACGCCCTCCACCGCCGCGATCACCGGCTGGGGCAGGGCGGGAATCGCCATCATCACGCCCGAGCACAGCGCGAACAGGTCTTCGAACGCCTCCGCGCCGCGGTCGCTCTCGGCGCGGTAGCCGGTCATCTCCTTGAGGTCGTGGCCGGCGCAGAAGGCGGGACCGGCCGCCGCCAGCACCACGGCGCGCACGTTTTCGTCCTCGGACAGGGCGGCGAAGGCCTCGCGCAGGGCTTCGAGCAGGGCGCGGGAGAGGGCGTTGCGGGCACCCGGCCGGTTCAGCGTCAGGGTGGCGACGCCGTCGCGGTCCTCGCGTAGCAGGAGACTTTCATCGTTGCGGCCGGGCTCGGTCATGGTGCCATTCTCTCCAGGCAGGCCGGTCAAGTTACGCGAGACGTCGGCGCGATGACCGCTCACGCCGACCGCGGCCGCACGCTGAGTTGCAGCCCGAGCGCCTTGAGGACGCCCATCAGCGTTGCGAGTTCGGGGTTGCCGCGGTCGGACAGGGCCCGGTACAGGCTCTCGCGTGAACGCCCCGTCTCGCGGGCGATCTGCGCCATGCCCCGCGCCCGGGCGATGTCTCCGATGGCCGCGGCGACGAGAGCCGGATCACCGTCCTCCAGCACCGCCTCGATATAGGCGACCATGGCCTCCTCGTCCTGAAGGTGTTCGGCGACGTCCCAGGGCTTCGTTTCAAGTGCCATCGGCCCATGCCTCCTTGGCCATGTTCAGGGCGAGTGCGATGTCGCGCGCCTGCGTGCGCTTGTCCCCGCCGCACAGCAGGATGACGACCTCCTCGCCCCGCTGCGTATAGTAAATCCGATATCCCGGCCCGTGATCGATCCGGAGTTCGGCGACACCGCCGGTCAAGTGACGGACATCGCCGGGATTGCCGAGCGAGAGACGGCGTATCCGAACGTCGATCCGGGCTTTGGCCTGCCGATCCCTCAAACGATCGAACCATTCGCTATAGGGTCGAGTCTGGCGGATCGTCGGCATCGCGCTTTGTAGCTTTAAGGCTACATTCGATCAAGCGACGGATGTGAGAGACACCCCCTAGCCCGCTCTTGTGCACTGCCATACCGTGCGCCGCACGAGAGACCGCCCAAGCCTGGAGACCGCCCCCGGTGACCGACGAGACGACCCGCCCCAGCACCCGCACGCCCGACCACGCGATCGACCCGATCTTCACCGAGCGCTGGTCGCCGCGCGCCTTCACCGGAGAGGCGGTGCCCGAAGCGGAGCTGCTGCGGATGTTCGAGGCGGCGCGCTGGTCGCCCTCCTCCTACAATTCGCAGCCCTGGCGATTCGTGTACGCCCTGCGCGGCACGCCGGAATGGGACCGCTTTTTCAACCTCCTGGTGCCGGGCAACCAGAAATGGGCCGAAGGCACCGGCGCCCTGGTCATCCTCGTCTCGAACACGCGGATGAAGGTCGGCGACGAGTTCAAGCCGTCCGCCAGCCATTCCCTCGATGCCGGCGCCGCCTCGCTCGCCTTCGCGCTCCAGGCCAACCGGCAGGGCTGGCACGTCCACGGCATGGGCGGCTTCGACAAGGAGCGGGCGGTGACGGCGCTGAACGTGCCTGAGCATCACCGCGTCGAGGCGGCCTACGCGGTCGGACGCGCCGCGCCGTGGGCCGAACTGACCGAGGAGCAACGGGCCAAGGAGCAACCGAACGCCCGCCGCCCGATCACCGACTTCGCCTTCCGCGGCGGCTTTCCGCAGCGCGAAGACTGAGCTGCTGGAACGGCGTGCAGGACGCGGATTGTGCCTGCCCGAGCGCGGGCGGATGAGAGACGGCCGGCTCCGCTGCGACGCGGCGGACGGCAGGACGAAACAGGACCGGCGCGGGGGGCCGCCGCAGGTTCGAGGACATGGCCGTGCCGGAGCCGGCGGACACTTACGAAAGACTCGTCGCGGATTTCCGCTGGGAGATCCCGGAGCGCACCAACATCGCGGCCGACGTCTGCGACCGCTGGGCGCTGACCGAGCCCGACCGCACCGCGCTTCTCGTGCTCGATGCACGGAACCGCCCGGAGCCGGTGAGCTACGGCCGGCTGCGCGCGGATTCCCTGCGGCTCGCATCCGCTCTGGTCGCGCGCGGGGTCGCGCCGGGCGACCGGGTGGCGGTGCTGCTGTCGCAATCGGCGGCGTCGGTGGTGACCCACTTCGCCGCCTACCGGCTCGGGGCGATCGCGCTCCCGCTCGCCGGCCTGTTCGGGGAGGAGGCCCTGCGCCACCGCCTCGCCGATTCGGGCGCGCGGGCCATCGTCACCGACGCGGCCGGGCTGGCCAAGCTGGGGCGGCTGCGCGCCGACCTGCCGGACCTCGCCACGATCCTCTCGGTCGACGGCGCCACGGAAACCGCGGAGGATTTTTTCGCGGTCCTGGACGGCGCCTCGGAGGCGTTCGAGACGCGGGCGACCGGGCCGGACGATCCGGCGCTGATGATCTACACCTCCGGCACCACCGGCCTCGCCAAGGGGGCGCTGCACGGCCACCGGGTCCTGCTCGGCCACCTGCCCGGCTGGACCCTGATGCACGGGTTTCCGCCCGAAGGCACCGGGCTGATGTGGACGCCCTCCGACTGGGCCTGGGCCGGAGGCCTGCTCAACGTGCTGATGCCGTCCCTGCGCCTCGGCATGCCGGTGGTCGCCCGACCCTCCGGCCGGTTCGAGCCGGAGGCGGCGTTCCGGCTGATGGCGGATCTTCGCGTCACCCACGCCTTCCTGCCGCCGACGGCGCTGCGGATGCTGCGCGGCGTCGCCGAGCCGCGAAAAAACTTCGACCTCTCCGCCTTGCGCAACATCGCCTCGGCCGGCGAGGCGCTCGGGGCCGAGACCTTCGAATGGGCGAAGCATGCCCTCGGCCTCACCATCGGCGAGGCCTACGGCCAGACCGAGTGCAACCTCGTGCTCGCCTCCTGCGCGCGGGTCGGCGTCGCGCGGGCCGGCGCCACGGGCAAGCCAGTGCCCGGTCACCGCGTCGCCGTCCTGCGCGCAGACGGAACCGAGGCGGACACCGACGAGACCGGCGAGATCGCCGTGCAGGCGCCCGACCCGGTGCTGTTCCTCGGCTACTGGCGCCAGCCGGAGGCGACCGCGAAAAAGTTTCGCGACGGCTGGTGGATGACCGGCGACCAGGCGCGGCGCGACGCGGACGGCTACATCCGCTTCGTCGGCCGCGAGGACGACCTCATCACCTCGGCGGCCTACCGGATCGGCCCGGCGGAGATCGAGGCCTGCCTCTGCGCCCACCCGGCGGTGGCGCTCGCCGCCGCGGTCGGCGTGCCCGACGCCCTGCGCACCGAGGTCGTGAAGGCGTTCGTCACCCTGCGCGCCGGATTCGCGCCCTCCGAGGCGCTCGCCGCCGAGATCCTCGCCTTCGCCAGGGCGCGGCTCTCCGCCCACGAGGTGCCCCGCGCGCTGGCCTTTCGCGAAACCCTGCCGATGACGACGAGCGGCAAGATCATCCGGCGACAGTTGCGGGACGAGGGGTGACGCAACCGCAGGGAGGGGCGTATCTTCGACGGACCTGCCGATCGTCGCGGGATGCCGACGCATGAAGGGCCGAACCTTCGTCCTCTGCTTTATTAGCGCCATTCTTCTGACCCTGGCGGCGATGATCGCGCTGCCGGCCGTGGCACTTCTGGGAATGCGCGCGCCTCCGCTGACACCGGCGACGCCTCCGCTGCTGCAGGGCGTCAAGGCCGCGGGCGGCTGGTTCAGCGAAGGGTGTCGAGACCCCGCGGCCGCGACGGTCTTCGCCGGTCTGCGGGAAGCGGTTTCTTCCGATCTGACGGCCCGGCTCGCGAGCACCTTTCCGGCGGGCAGCGAGGCCGATGCTCTCCAGGCGGCCCTGCTCGCCCAGGGCTTCCGAATGAAGGAGCCTTGCAGGGATGATCCTGCGGTGCATCGCGCCGCCTTCGTCCAGACGGGCGGCGGGTTGGCCTTCCCCGTTCGCGCCGTCGTGGCCTGGAAGCGGACGGCAACCGGGCAAATCGAATGGGTGAAGGGCTTCGTCTCCTACCAGGGCCTGTGACCGGGCGCCGCCACCGGCACCGCTCGCCGGCAGCCTGGAATTAAACGCATAAAGACATCTTTATGTCTTGATTGCTCCGTAAGCCGCGCCCTGCTACAGGGATGGCCGACCCGGCCGGGCGAACCGGCCGACGGATCGGGCCAATGCGCCGGGCCGACGTGCCGGAACGACTGGCCGTTTCGCGCCGGCCGCGACTGAAAAGGGATACCGAGATGGCAGCTGCCAACGATTACATCGTCCGCGACATCGGGCTGGCCGATTACGGCCGCAAGGAAATCTCGATCGCCGAGACCGAGATGCCGGGCCTGATGGCGACCCGCGCCGAATACGGCGCGAGCCAGCCGCTCAAGGGCGCCAAGATCGCCGGCTCGCTGCACATGACGATCCAGACCGCGGTGCTGATCGAGACCCTCAAGGCGCTCGGCGCCGACATCCGCTGGGTGTCGTGCAACATCTACTCGACCCAGGACCACGCCGCCGCCGCCATCGCCGCCGCCGGCATCCCGGTCTTCGCCGTGAAGGGCGAGACCCTGGAGGAGTACTGGGACTACACCTCGCGCCTGTTCGACTGGCATGACGGCGGCCTGCCGAACATGATCCTCGACGACGGCGGCGACGCCACCATGTTCGTCCACCTGGGCCTGCGCGCCGAGAACGGCGACACCGCCTTCCTCGACAAGCCGGAATCCGAGGAGGAGGAGATCTTCTTCGCGCTCCTCAAGAAGAAGCTCGCCGAGAAGCCGAAGGGCTGGTTCGCGGGTCTCGCCGACTCGATCAAGGGCGTCTCCGAGGAGACGACGACCGGCGTGCACCGCCTCTACAACCTCGCCAAGGAGGGCAAGCTGCTCTTCCCGGCGATCAACGTGAACGACTCGGTCACCAAGTCGAAGTTCGACAACCTCTACGGCTGCAAGGAGTCGCTGGTCGACGGCATCCGCCGCGGCACCGACGTGATGATGGCCGGCAAGGTCGCCATGGTCGCGGGCTTCGGCGACGTGGGCAAGGGCTCGGCCGCCTCGCTCCGCAACGCCGGCTGCCGCGTGCTCGTCTCCGAGATCGATCCGATCTGCGCCCTGCAGGCGGCGATGGAGGGCTACGAGGTCGTCACGATGGAAGATGCCGCACCGCGCGCCGACATCTTCGTGACCGCCACCGGCAACAAGGACATCATCACCATCGAGCACATGCGGGCGATGAAGGACCGCGCCATCGTGTGCAACATCGGCCACTTCGACAACGAGATCCAGGTCGCGGGTCTCAAGAACCTCAAGTGGACCAACATCAAGCCGCAGGTCGACGAGATCGAGTTCGCCGACGGCCACCGCATCATCCTCCTCTCGGAGGGCCGCCTGGTGAACCTCGGCAACGCGACGGGCCACCCGTCCTTCGTGATGTCGGCCTCCTTCACCAACCAGACGCTCGCCCAGATCGAGCTGTGGACCAACCCCGGCAAGTACGAGCGGCAGGTCTACACGCTGCCCAAGACCCTCGACGAGAAGGTCGCGGCCCTGCACCTCGAGAAGATCGGCGTGAAGCTCTCGAAGCTCCGCCCCGATCAGGCGTCCTACATCGGCGTTCCGCAGAACGGCCCGTTCAAGCCGGAGCACTACCGCTACTGATCGGCGCTCGCGCATCCGGCTTCCTCGCAGGAAGCCGGGTCGTTGGCCCCATCGGCTCCGAGACAAGATTCGTGGAAAATGCCCGGCCCCTGGCCGGGCTTTTTCCGTTCCGGACACGCTCGTTGCCGGCACCCGGCGGTGAGAGCGCGTCCGGCGAAACTGTTTTCCCGGTTGCCCCGGAAGCGCGGCCATAGATCTCGGCACCCTCCCGCGCGCCGATCATTCTCAAGAATTCGTCAAGAGGCCATTTCGGTGGTGTGGCTTTTGGGTGCTGTGCGGCGCCGGAATGCAGGGCGAAACCGTTCGGGGCCATAAAGGCGCTTCCTGCCGGAATCGACCCCGCGTTACAGTGGCGCGAATCTTCGGAAGCAGGTGCCCGCGCGGCGGCGGCAAGCCGAACGCGGCGGCAGGCATTTGCCCGGCGCTTTCCGGGAGCTTCCAGGCCGTGGGCGCGAGCTCCGCGGAGCGCCGGGCATGGGTTGGGTTGGGGGCGGGACATGGGTCTGGAACGGGCGGCGCGCGTTCTGTCGCGCGTCGGCGTCCTCGTCGTCGCGGCACCGGTCGTGGCACTCGCCGAGGGGGGTCCGTCCATCGAAGCGAGGCCGATGCTGGGAGCGATGCACACGCACAACGTCGCCGGCCTCGCCGTCATTCTCGGCCTCATCCTGTTCGCGACCATCCTGTCGCTGGTCTACCTGCGCGAGCGCGTTGGCTGGATGCGCAAGGAACGCGTCTTCCAGGACGAACTGGCCCAGCTGCGCGGCGCGCACGACCGGGCCGAGATGCTGCTCCATTCCGAGCGCCAGGTCCTCGTCTCCTGGGCCGGTCGCGGCGAGCCGAGCATCGTCGGCGATGCAAGCTTCGCCCAGGATCTCCGGGATCTGCGGCATCAGGAGGCTTGGTCGCCGGACGCGCGCGGTTCGCGGCACCTGCTGACCTTCGGCACGTGGCTCACGCCCCAGGATGCGCAGCTCCTCGAGGCGGCGGTCGCGACGCTGCGCGAGCGCGGCACCGGTTTCCGGATGAACCTGCGCAGCCTGGCCGGGCGCTTCATCGAGGCGCAGGGGCAGGCGGTGGGCGGGCGGGCGCTGCTGCGCCTGCGTGAGACCACCGAGGAGCGCCGCGAGCTGATCGAGCTGCGCCACAGGCTGGACGAGGCCAAGCGCGGGTTCGCCGCACTCGCCGGCCTGCTCGACGCGCTGCCGCAGCCGGTCTGGCACCGGACGCCGGACGGGGCGCTCGCCTTCGTCAACAATGCCTACGCCGCCGCCGTCGAGGCCCCGAACCGCGAGGCCGCCTTGAGCCACGGCCTGGAGTTGCTCGACCGCGGCGCCCGCGAGCAGATCGCCCGCCAGCCGCGGCGGCACGGCCTTGCCCCCCAGCCCTTGCGCCTCTCGGCGGTGGTGGCGGGCGCGCGCCGCACCCTCGACGTCAGCGAGAGCACCCTGGAGACCGGCCGCGTCGGCATCGCCGTCGACGTCTCGGAACTGGAGAGCGTGCGCGCCGACCTGCAGCGGCAGATGGATGCCAACGTGCGCACCCTCGACCAGCTGCCGACCGCGGTGGCGATGTTCGACGCGCGCCAGCGCCTGATCTTCCACAACGCCGCCTACCAGCGCCTGTGGGATCTCGACCCGGCCTTCCTCGAAGGCCGCCCGCTCGACGGCGAGATCCTCGACCGCCTGCGCGCCGCCCGCAAGTTGCCCGAGCAGGCCGATTTCCGCTCGTGGAAGGCCGACGTCCTCGCCGCCTACCGCGCAGTCGAGCCCACCGACACGCCGTGGTACCTGCCCGACGGGCGGACGCTGCGCGTCGTCGCCGACCCCAACCCGCAGGGCGGCCTGACCTACCTCTACCACGACGTCTCGGAGAGCATGAAGCTCGCCTCGCGCTACGACGCGCTGATGAAGGAGCAGGCCGAGACCCTGGAGGCGCTCAAGGAGCCGGTGGCGGTGTTCGGCGCCGACGGGCGCCTGACGGTGGCCAACCGCGCCTTCGCCGTCACCTGGCGCCTCGACCCGGCGACGCTCGCGGGCAAGCCGCATGTCGACGCGGTGATCGCCGCCTGCCGGACGATGACGCCCGACCAGAGCCCCTGGGCCGGCATCCGCCAGTCGATCACCGGCCTCTCCGAGACCCGCAGCGGCCATGCCTGCCGCCTCGACATCAACGACGGCACGGTGCTCGACTGCTCCTCGCAGCCGCTGCCGCTCGGCGCCACGCTCCTGACCTTCATCGACGTGACCGCGAGCGCCAACGTCGAGCGGGCGCTGACTGAGAAGAACGACGCCCTGGAGCGCGCCTCGCAGCTGCGCGACACCTTCGTGCACCACGTCTCCTACGAGCTGCGCTCGCCGCTCACCAACATCATCGGCTTCACCCAGCTGCTGGGCGACGAGACCGTCGGCGCGCTGAACGAGCGCCAGCGCGAATATTCCGAGCACATCATGCGCTCGTCCGCCGCGCTGCTCGTCATCATCAACGACATCCTCGACCTCGCCTCGATCGATGCCGGCTCGCTCGAACTCCAGCGCGAGACCATCGACGTGCGCTCCACCGTGGAAGCCGCCGCCCGCGGCATCGAGGACCGGCTGGCGGAATCGGATATCGGCCTCGACCTCGACGTGCCGGAGGACATCGGCAGCGTGTTCGCCGACGGCAAGCGCGTGCGCCAGATCCTGTTCAACCTGCTCTCCAACGCGGTCGGCTTCTCCGAGCCCGGCCAGCAGGTCCGCGTCGAGGCGCGGCGCGAGGGGACGGCGCTGCGGCTGACGGTGATCGATCGCGGCCGCGGCATCGCGCCCGAGGTCATCGACCGGGTGTTCGACCGGTTCGAGAGCAACACGCTGGGCACCAAGCACCGCGGCGTCGGCCTCGGCCTCTCGATCGTGCGCTCCTTCGTCGAGCTGCATGGCGGCCGGGTCGAGATCCACTCGGCGCCCGGAGCGGGCACCCGCGTCACCTGCCTGTTCCCGGTCGAGACCCCGCCGGACAATGGCGGCCTCGCCGAGGCCGCCGAGTAGGGACCGGCGCTCGCGGAATCGGGATCGGGTCGGCGGGCGCCGAAGGGCGGGGGCTCACCGCGGGTGCGGAAAAAGGGTTAAACATCCCCCGCTAGGATGGTTGAGGCTTAACCCTGACCGGGGTGGCCGTTCGCGGTTTTGCAGAGGATTGGGGCGTTGAGCGAGGTTCCGGACAGCACGGCGGGAAGCCCGCGGCCCGGCCCGTCGCAGGGTGAGGCGCAGCCGGCATCGCCGCCGCGGCGCGCCGCCTGGGAGGTGCTGCTGCCCGAGGAGGGCGCGACCGAGGACATGGCCGCCTTCCTCGCCGGCATCCTCATGCCCGGCGACCTCGTCGCCCTGTCCGGCGGGCTCGGCGCCGGCAAGACCACGCTCGCCCGCGCGATGATCCGCGAGCTGGCCGGCGACCCCGCCCTCGAAGTGCCGAGCCCGACCTTCACGCTGATGCAGCCCTACGAGACCCGCTCCGGCCGCACGGTGATCCACGCCGACCTCTACCGCCTGCGCGGACCCGACGAGCTGGTGGAACTCGGCTTCGACGAACTCTCCGAGACCGCGATCACCCTGGTCGAGTGGCCCGAGCGGCTGGGTGCGCGCGAAAACCCCACGCTCACCGTCGAGCTGTCCCTGCGGCCGGAATTCGGCGAGGAGGCGCGCCTCGTGCGGATCGACGGCACCGGCGACATGCGCGAGCGCCTGGAGCGGGCCCGCGCCGTCCGGGCGCTGCTCGCCCGCAGCGGCTGGGACGAGGCCGAGCGGGTGCTGATGCAGGGCGACGCCTCCTCGCGCGCCTACGAGCGGCTGGTGAAGCCGGACGGCGAGACCGCGGTGCTGATGATCTCGCCGCCCCGGCCCGACGGGCCGCCGGTCAAGGACGGGAAGCCCTACAGCGCGGTCGTCAAGCTCGCCGAGAGCATCCACGCCTTCGTCGGCATGGACCGGGCGCTGCGGGCGATCGGCTTCTCGGCGCCGAAGATCCTGGGCGAGAACCTCGATGCCGGCCTCCTGATCCTGGAGGATCTCGGCGCCGAGCCGGTGACCGAGAACGGGGCGCCGCGGCCGGAGCGCTACGCCGAGGCCGTCCGGCTGCTGGCGAAGCTCCACGCCACCGATCTGCCGACGACCGTGCCGGTGAGCGAGGGGATCGACCACGCCATCCCGCCCTACGACCTCGAAGCCCTGCTGTTCGAGGCGGACCTTCTGCCCGAATGGTACGCCCCGGCGATCCGCGGCGCGACCCTGTCGCCGGAGGCCCGCGGCGCCTTCCGCGACCTCTGGGCCGAGGCGCTGAAGGAGCTGATCGCCGAGCCCGCCACCTGGACCCTGCGCGACTACCACTCGCCCAACCTGATCTGGCTTCCCGAGCGGACCGGGCTCGAGCGGGTCGGCGTGATCGACTTCCAGGACGCGGTGATGGGCCACCCGGCCTACGACGTCGCCTCGCTGCTGCAGGACGCCCGGGTCGATGCCAGCGCCGATTTCGAGCTGCGGCTGCTCGGGCTCTACATCCGCGAGCGCCGCGGCCGGGACATCGGCTTCGACATGCAGGCCTTCGCCCGCGCCTACGCGGTGCTGGCGGCGCAGCGCGCCACCAAGATCCTCGGCATCTTCGCCCGCCTCGACAGGCGCGACGGCAAGCCGGGCTACCTCGCCCACCTGCCGCGCGTGGAGGGCTATCTCGCCCGCAACCTCGCCCATCCGGCGCTGGCGGGCCTGCGCGCGTGGCACGAGACCCACCTGCCGAGCCTCGTCGCAGCGCGGCCGGACGCCGACCCCACCCCCTGACCGCTCCTCCCGAACCGGCCCGTGAACGCGTCATGAGCGACGAGCAGACTCCCAAGAGAATCACCCGCGCCTTCGTGCTCGCGGCGGGCCTGGGCAAGCGCATGCGCCCGATCACCGCGACGGTGCCGAAGCCCCTGGTCGAGGTGGCCGGCAAGGCGCTGATCGACCACGCCCTCGACCGGGCGGCGCAGGGCGGCATCGAGACGGCGGTGGTCAACGTCCACTGGCTCGCCGACCTGATGGAGGGCCATCTCTCCCACCGCGGCGGCGCACCGGCCATCGTCGTCTCCGACGAGCGGGAGGCGCTGCTGGAGACCGGCGGCGGGGTGAAGAAGGCGCTCGACCGGTTCGAGGGCGAGCCCTTCGTAGTGTTCAACTCGGATTCCTTCTGGCTGGAGGGGCCGCGGCCCAATCTCGGCCGCCTGATCGAGGCCTGGGATCCCGAGACGATGGACATCCTGCTCCTCGTCGCCCCCACGGCGACGAGCCTCGGCTACGAGGGGGCGGGCGACTTCGACATGGACCCGGACGGCCGCCTGAGCTGGCGCGGCGAGCGCGAGGTTGCGCCCTTCATCTATGCCGGCGTGGCGATCCTGAAGCCGGAGCTGTTCGCCGACACGCCGGAGGGCTCCTTCTCCCTGACCCTGCTGTTCGACCGGGCGATCAAGCGCAACCGGCTGCAGGGCCTGCGCCTCGACGGGCAGTGGCTGCATGTCGGAACGCCGGACGCGATCCAGGCCGCCGAGGCGCGCGTGCGGGAGAGCGCGCAGATCGTTTGAGCGGCGCCCGCGTTGTCGGGACTCTTCTACCGGGCTCTGCGGCAAGGCTTACTCACGACATGAGCTTTCTCCACGACGCGGTCGAGCGGTTCCGCACCACGCTCAAGGCCTATGCCGGCGACGAGACGCTGATGCAGGCGGCGGTCTCGGCCTGCGCCAACGTCGCGGTCGCCGACGGCGAGCTGCTGACCGAGGAGTTCGAGACGGCGCTCGCCGGGATCCGGGCGAACCCGATCATCGAGAAGGGCTACGACAGCCTGATGCTGGAACACGCCCTCTACGAGGCGCTCGGCCGGGCCCGCACCCGTGCCGGCCGCGCGGAGAACCTCGTGCGGATCGGCGCGATCGCCGACCGCCCGGAGGAGCAGCGGCGCAACGTCTTCCTCGTCGCGGCGGATGTCGCCGACCACGAGGGCATCGGCCGCGAGGAGCACGCCGCCCTGGCCGAGGTCGGCGCCGCGCTCTGGCTCGACGGGGACGCGCTGCTGAGGCGGTTTCCGGAGGTGTGAGCCGGCTTCCGGTTGATCACTTCGGGCATCGCCCCTCTCCTCCCCCTTGTGGGGAGGAGGCAGGAGGTGGGGGTGGTTCAGGATGAGGCGGTGCGGTGCCTTCTGCACCACCCCCACCCCGAGCCCCTCCCCACAAGGGG
>NZ_BPRD01000210.1 GCF_022179745.1 Methylorubrum podarium | reverse complement strand
GCGGCGGGCGCCCGTGCCCATGCGTGACTCCTTGCAAGATTCCTTGCCTGATCCCCGGCCTGATCCCGACACCGCAATCCTGTCGGTCTGCACCACCTGCCGCGCGGCGGGCGACCCGTCCGAGCCGCGCGCGGGGGCCAAGCTGCTGGCCGCGCTCCTCGCGGAGGCCGAGCGGGAACCGGTGCCGGGCCTGACGATCGCGGGCGCCGAGTGCCTCTCGGTCTGCAAGCGGCCCTGCACCGTGGCGGTGACCTCGCCCGACCGCTGGACCTACGTCTACGGCGATTTCGACGCGCTCGAAGACGCCGGTGCGTCCGCCCGCACCCTCCTGGCGGGCCTGCGCCGCTACCTCGACACGCCCGACGGCGTCGTGCCCTGGCGCGAGCGGCCGGAAGCCTTCCGCAAGGGCGTCGTCGCCCGCATCCCGCCGCTCAGGGCGGCCCGAGGGGACACCCCAGCATGAGCCTCGTCGAGAAGATCCCCTGCACCATCGTCACCGGCTTCCTCGGAGCCGGCAAGACGACGCTGGTGCGCCACACCGTCGAGAACGCCCGCGGGCGCCGGCTCGCCATCATCGTCAACGAGTTCGGCGATCTCGGCTTCGACGGCTCGTTCCTCGCCGCCTGCGGCGTCGAGGGCTGCACCGAGGATTCGGTGGTGGAACTGCCCAACGGCTGCATCTGCTGCACGGTGGCCGACGACTTCGTCCCGGCGCTGACCAAGCTTCTGGACCGGCCCGAGCCGCCGGAGCACATCCTGATCGAGACCTCCGGCCTCGCGCTCCCCAAACCCCTGGTCCAGGCGTTCCAGTGGCCGGCGATCCGCTCGCGGGTCACCGTGGACGGCGTGGTCGCGGTGGTGGACGGCCCGGCGGTCGCCGCCGGGATGTTCGCCGAGGACCCGGACGCGCTGGCCAACCAGCGCGCCGCGGACCAGGCCGTCGATCACGACAACCCGCTGGAGGAGGTGTTCGAGGACCAGATCCTCTGCGCCGACCTCGTGGTGCTCAACAAGTCCGACCTGCTCGACGAGGCCGGCCGCGAGAAGGTCCGCGCCGAGATCGAGGCGCACCTGCCGCGCGCCGTCGAGATCGTCGCGACCGAGCACGGCCGCCTCGATGCGCGGGTGCTGCTCGGCATCGCCGCGGCGGCGGAGGACGACCTCGACGCCCGTCCCTCGCATCACGGCGAGGGCGAGGACCACGACCACGACGACTTCGAATCGGTGGCGATCCCCGTCGGCGTCGCCGGCAGCCCGGAAGAGCTGGCGGCGCGGGTGGAGAAGGCGGCCGAGACCGAGGGCGTGCTGCGGATCAAGGGGTTCGCGGAAGTCAGGGCCAAGCCGATGCGCCTCGTGGTGCAGGGCGTCGGCCGGCGCGTCGCCGCCCATTACGACCGCCCGTGGAAGGGCGCGGAGCCCCGCGACGGGCGCCTCGTCGTCATCGGCCTGAAAGGCTTCGATCGGGACGCGGTCGCCGCCGCGCTGCGGGGATGAGCCGGGGCGCGGCCGGGAGGCGGTGGCCGCGCGGGCTCCTGCTCGCGCTTCTGCCCGCGCTCGCCCTCCTCGCCGGCTGCTCCGACAGCCGGCGCGAGGCGGGCGGCGAGAGCCGGAGTGCCGACGCGGCGGCGCCCGCGCCCTTCGTCTCCGCCGCGCGCCAGGAGAAAGCCGCCAAGCTCGCCTACCGCCACGACCTCACCGTCGGCCTCGCGCCGGACCGGGTGGCGCCGCATTTCGCCGCCGCCCGCGACCGCTGCCTCGACGCGGCCGCGGCCTGCACGCTGCTGAATTCCTCGATCCGCGACGGCGGCGGCACGAGCCAGCCGCAGGCCCAGGTTCAGGTGCGGTTGCCGCACGAAGCGGTCGCCGCCTACGTCGCCTTCGTCACCGCGCCCCTGCCGGGCGAGGCGGCGGGTGACGTCGTGCTGATCGAGCAGGCGACCCGCGCCGAGGATCTCACCGCCGCCCTGACCGATACCGGCCGGCGGCTCGCCCAGCTCTCCGATTACCGCACCCGCCTGACCGCGCTCGCCGAGAAGCCGGACAACCGGGCCGAGGATCTGATCAAGATCGCGGGCGAGCTGGCGCAGGTCCAGAGCCAGATCGAGGAGGCGGAGGCGGCGCGCCGCGGCCTCGACGAGCGCGTGGACACCGAGATCGTCACGGTGGCCTTCCGCACCAGCCGGGCCCGGGCCGGGGCCTTCGCGCCGGTGCAGGAGGTCTGGGCCCGCAGCGGCCCGATCCTCGGCGAGAGCGCGGCCTCCGCCCTGCGGTTCACCGTCGCGAGCCTGCCCTGGCTGCCCGTCGTCCTCTTGGCCCTCTTGCTCCTGCGGCTGGTCTGGCGCATCCGGCGCGGGCGGGCGCAGCCGGCCCGCACCCGCCTGGAGCCGTGAGGGCGCGCGCGCCATGCATCTGATCCGCCTCGATACGGTCTCCCTCGACGAGGGCGAGGCGGCGGTCGATCTCGGCCAGACGCCGGGCGCGATCGTCTTCCTGTCGTTCACCGACACCGACCTCGCGGCGGTGGCGCGGGCGCACGCGGCCGAGCCCGGCCTGCCGTCGCTGCGGCTCGCCAAGCTGGCGCAGCTGCGCCACCCGATGTCGGTCGATCTCTACGTCGATGCGGTGATCGCCCGCGCAGAGACCTGCGTGATCCGCTGCCTCGGCGGGCTCGATTACTGGCGCTACGGCATCGAGCGCGCCGCCGCGGCCGCGCGGGCGAACGGCGTCCGGCTCGCGGTGCTGCCCGGCGACGACCGGCCGGACCCGCGCCTCGACGCCTTCTCGACCCTGCCGCCCGAGACCTGCGCCCGCCTCGACGCGTATTTCCGCGCCGGCGGGCCGGAGAACCTGACGAATTTTCTGCGCAGCCTCGCGGCGGAAGCCGGCGCCGCCGTCGAGCCGGAGCCGCCGCGGGCGCTGCCGCGCGGCTTCGCGTGGTGCCCCGGCTGCGGGCCGCTCGCGGTCGAGGCGGCGATGCAGGCCGCAGGACCCGGGCCGCTGGCGCTGCTGCTGGTCTACCGCTCGGCGGTGCTCTCCGGCGAGACGGCGCCGGCCATG
>NZ_BPRD01000209.1 GCF_022179745.1 Methylorubrum podarium | reverse complement strand
CGCCGCCCGGCCGCCGGGCTGCACCACCAGCCGCACGTCCCGCAGCGCGATCTCGGGGACGTGCGCGACGACGCGGCCGCCCTCGCGCACCGACCAGCAGCCGCCCGCGCGCCGGAGGTTGCGGTAGACGTCAGTCATCGAGGGGCGGCACGGGCAGGGGCGCGAACGCCATCGCCACGTTCTCCGCCTCCGCGGCGACGGCGGCCGCCTCGGCCGGGGACAGCATGCCGGCCCGGACGAGCCTGCCGGCGCGCAGGACGCGGGCGCGGAGCCCCCTGCCGGAGAGCGGGCAGATGCGCCCGCTCTCCCACGCCGCCTTGATCCGCGCGGCCGCCGCGGCGACGGGATCACCGGGGCTCACGGCGCGCCTCCTGCAGGTGCGGGAGGCCGAGGGCCCCGTTGAAGGCCTTGTTCGCCGCCACCAGGGCCTCGGGCCCGGTGATGGCGCGCTGGTCCGCGAGGCGGATGACGTGGAGCATGTAGGCCTCCATGCCCTGCGCCGCCTCGGGGTGGACGGTACCCGCGGCACGGTGGGCGCGGAGGGTCGACAGCAGGTAGTCGAGGACGGGAGCGTGCATGTCCTGTCCTCCCGTCAATGCCGCGGACCATGGGCGCGGCTGTCGAGGCAGACCGCGACGCATGCCGTGAGCTCCCGGAGAGAACCGCCGCGCCAAAATGCCCGCAGGCTCTCCATCTCGGCCGCGTCGAGGACGGCCTCGGACGGGTGCATGCCCCGCTCGCGGCAGAGCGCCTCCGCTATCTGAGGCGCGAGGGCAGCGAGGTGCTCCCGGCCGGGACGCGGCACGTGGATGATGCGGCAGCGGTCCCGGAGCGGGCCGGCGACGCGCGCGAGCTCGTTCGCCGTGATGACGTACGAGACGGGCGACAGGTCGACCTCGCACTCCAGGTAGACGTCGTATAGCCGGCGCGCTGAGGTCGATTCGAGGTACGGCAGCAGCGTCGAAACGAGGCTTCCGTTGTGGTCCCCCGTCGCCGCCTTGTCCCCCTCGTCAATCACCACGAGCACGTTGGCGCGCCCCACCCGCCGGATGGCCTGCAGCGGGACGCTCGCGCGGCCCGTGTGGTAGGCCCGGGACGTGCCGCCGAACATCCCGTCCGCCACTCCGCCCGCGCCATAGAGCGTCGACGGCAGGCCCAGGATCTCGCCGAGCGCGAGCGCGGCGGACGTCTTCCCGGAGCCGGGCGGCCCGACGAGCAGCAGCGGCCGGACGCGGGCGTAGGGCGCCCCGACGAGATCGCCGGCGACGGCGTCGGCGAGGGCCGGTGCCCACGGCACGCGCCGCAGTAGGGCGGCGTGGACGGCCTGCGGGTCCGGCGCCGGCGTGACGGGCAGGACACGGTCGGCGACGTCACGGAACTCCGCCCGCGGGCCCGCCCGCGTGTCCGCGAGGTGCGTCAACGGCCCCGCCACCCGGACGCCGGCCGGGGGCGCCGCCTCGGCCTCTCCCAGGTCGAGGGGGTCGAAATCGGGGTCGCGCGGGTCCGCGCCCGTGTCGTCGCGGACCGGGCCCCTCCGGACCGCGCCCCGGAGGGCGGAGCGGCTCTCGCCCCGGTCTAGCGCCGCCCAGAACCGCGTGACCTCGGCCTCGGCGAGGAGCTCCTGGCCCGCTCGCTCGCGCAGGACGGCGCGGTGGACGGGCTGCTGGGGATCGTGCGTGCCGAGCAGGTTCTGATGCGCCACGTACGAGAGCTCGGTGCGCGTAAGCATCAGAGCCCATCGCTCGCAGTCGTCGAACGAGCCGCCCAGCGAGACGTCGGCCTCGTGCATTGCCCGCACGGCGCAGTCATAGTCACCGAGCCACGCGGCACTCAGCCGGCAGCGCGAGGCATGCTCCCGGCAGTCCTCGCGCACCGCCTTCGTGAGCCGGGTGTCGGCGGCGGCCTCGGCGAACGCCTCTGCCAGCGCGGCGGCGAGGGGCGCGGTGACGGTGCCCTCGTCGAGCGCGGCCAGGGCGTCGCGCAGGCCGCGGGGGAGCCCGTCCCGCCGGAGCGAGCGCGACCACGCCAGGAGGTCGCGCTCGCGGTGATTCCAGTACAGGGGCCAGCCGTCTAGGAGCTGGCAGAGGGTGGCGGGGAAGGTGACGGTGTCGGGGGGCGTGGACGCGTCGCGCTGCGCCCGGGCGCGCTGAGCGCGCCGGATCTCGTCGGTCATCGGATCCCTTTCCGGAGACGCCCCGTGTATCACCGCGGGCGTGCTATGAGGTCCTGCTCGCCGGCTTAGGCCGCACGTGACAGGCCCCCTTGGATACCGCGCGACTCGTTAAGATTTTGTCTCTAGCCCGAGGCGGATACGTCGAGCCAGGTCGGTCTCCTCGCGGATCTCCTCGACGAGGCCCTGGGCCGCGCGCAGGACGCCATGGAGCCGGCGGTCGAGGTCCTCGCGGTCGCTGTGCGAGAGCACGCCGGACCGGTGGTGCTCCTCATCGTCGCTGCCCATCTCGTCCCATACCGTTGCGACGGCGAGCAACTGGTACCCGACGGCGCGGGGGTGGTCGACGTACGCGGCGGACCCGAGCAGCTTCAAGACGGGCGTGGGCAGACCGAACTTGATGATCCGGTCGCGCTGGGCCGTGCGCTGCCCGAGCCGCGTCACGGCGACGAGGGGCGCGACCCACAGGTCGCCCCACAGCCTATTCGCCGCCGCCACGACCGCCCGCAACAGTGCCTCGGCGAGCACGGCATGCTCGACCGGCCGGCCGTCGACATAGGCCTGCCTGCCCTCGTACGAGAGGACCGCGCCCATCGTGGGGACGCGGCGGGTGAGCTTCGCCAGGCCGACCGACCCCACGCGGCCGACCGGTGTCCCTGGGATCCGGGGATCCTCGGGGACGGGGCAGAGCAGGATCTCCTCGATGTCCATCAGACCGTCCAGAGCGTAAAGTAGTGGACCACCACGAGGAGGCGGCCATGGTTAACACGGTCGCCGACGCCGGAGGCCGAATGGTTCGTATACGCGACATCGCGGGGATGGGGCGGTCCGGATGTCGCGTATAGAGGCCACTCTCGGAATCGCATGGTTAACGCGGTCGCCGACGTCGGCCGCCGGGCAACTCATATAGCTAGGGTCGGGCGCCCTAGGCCCCCGGATAACTCATTTACGAGTTCATCCAGACCCCTCACCGCCGTCAACATGGTTACCGCAACCGGCGGCAGGACCCCTGTTCCCGGCCCGCGCCGAGGGTAGCCTGATGGGCATGAAGAAGGCGCATCCCATCCGCTGCCGGGCGCTCGCCGCCCGCCGTGCCCGTCCCTACGACCCGTTCATCGACGGCGACATCCGCCCGAGGATCCCGGGGCTGCCCAGCTTCGAGCCGCTCGAACTCGTCGCGCTGCCAGCCGGGGAGGCCGCCACGCCGCCGGCGTCCGGGATGCAGTTCGACGCCGAGGGCAACCCGACCGCCTACGTCATCCCATTGGATCCGCCGGCCCGCACCCGCGACGCCGACCTTCCCGCCGTGGGGTCCTTCCATGGCTGAGATGACCTACGAGGAGTGCATCCGCGCCACCATGGCCCGCATGTGCGCCTCCCTCGACCTCTCCTGCGAGGAGGTGATGGCCGAGCGCGACCGTGACAAGCGCGAGCGCCTGCGGCGGATCTGGCGGGAGATGCAGGACCTCGCGAGCACGAGGGCGGCCGCCCTGTCGCCAGGCGCGGTGACCTACTCGGTGGGCAGCACGGACAAGAAGCTAGCCCGCGAGCTGGCGCGCCGGCTCGACAGCGGCCGCCCGTTCACCCCGCGTCAGTGCCAGGTCGCCGCCTACCTGGCATGGCGCTACCGCCGCCAGATCTCGGGGCGCATCGTTCCGGGCGGCCCAGTCGCGAAGCCGTAGGGGCCGCAACGCATGAAGACCTCGATGTACGACTTCTTCCTCTCGCGCGCCGACGGCGCCCACATCGCGGCGTGGCAGATCGGGGATCGGACGGTCTCGGAGGATGAGGCCCGGCGCCGGCTCTCCATCATCGAGCTCTCGTCGGAGGACTGGGTGAACCCGGAGGGGGGCGAGCCGGGGGACCGTGACGACCTCGACATGGAGACATTCGGCGCGCAGGCTTGGACCGCCGAGCGGGTGCTCTTCACCATCGGCACATACGACGGCGGCATGTGGGTCTACGGCGCTCCGCGCCATCCCCGGACACGGTGACCTGACGGGCCCAAGCGGTTACGAATCGCTCGGCTTGAGAGACCCTGGCCGCGCGGTTCCCGTGCACGGCGGCCGCGCCCCGGCCGGGGGGCTTGCCGCGGCATGAGAGGGGTCCCCGGCGCGAACCGGGGCCCCTTCTGATTTCACACGAGCGAGGGAATGCCGGGGCCGGACGGGGGAATTCATCCGAGCGTCTGAACCTCGGGCGGCCGCCCCACCGGTGTAGCGCGTCCCCGCCCAAACCCCGCCCAAGGCCCGGAAACGACAAAGGCGCCCCGGGGGCGCCTTGCGGAAAAACGTTTATTCTGTGGGGGTTATTTGGTGGGCGCACTAGGGTTCGAACCTAGGACCCGCTGATTAAGAGTCAGCTGCTCTACCAACTGAGCTATGCGCCCGAAGCCTCTTCGGAGAGGCCGGACCGCCGGGCCACCAGTCCCGTGCGGTGGCGGCGAATTAGCAATGGGCGGGCGGCCTGTCCAGCCCCCATCGAAAAGTTTTCCGACGAAGCGTCGTGCTCGGCCTCCCGACGCGTTGCACGCGTCGATGCGCTCCGAAGCGTGACGGACGCCGCCGTCTCGGCTACAGCGCGAGCATGAGTCTCGCGCGACCCCTGAGAATCGGAACCCGCGGCAGCCCGATGGCGCTCGCACAGACCGGCATGGTCCGCGACCGGATCGTGGCGGCCAATCCGGGTCTGGAGACCGAGATCGTCGTCGTCTCGACCGTGGCCGACCGGGTGCTCGACCGGCCGCTCTCCGAGATCGGCGGCAAGGGGCTGTTCACCAAGGAACTGGAACAGGCGCTCTTCGCCGACACGATCGATGTCGCGGTCCACTCCATGAAGGATGTGGAGACCTGGCTGCCCGACGGGCTCGTGATCGCCTGCATCCTGGAACGCGACGACCCGCGCGACGCCTTCCTCAGCGCGGGCGCGGCCAACGGCCTCGCCGACCTGCCGGCCGGCGCCCGCGTCGGCACCTCGTCGCTGCGGAGGGGCGCGCAGGTGCTCATGCACCGGCCCGACCTCACCATCGTGCCCCTGCGCGGCAACGCCAACACCCGCATGCGCAAGCTCGAAGCGGGGGAGTGCGACGCCACGTTGCTGGCGCTCGCCGGCCTCCAGCGCCTCGGGATGACGGATGTGGCGCGCAGCGTCCTCTCCGTGGAGGAGATGCTGCCGGCCGTGGCCCAGGGCGCGCTCGGCATCGAGTGCCGGGCCGGGGACGACGCGATCCGGGCGCTGCTGGCGCCGGTCGCCTGCGCGACCACCACCACGGCGCTCGACGCGGAGCGCGGCCTGCTTGCCGAACTCGACGGCTCCTGTCGCACCCCGATCGCGGCCCTCGCGCAGGTGAACGGGGACCGCCTCACCCTGGACGGCCTGCTCTTCCTGCCCGATGGCAGCCGCCACTGGGCGGTCCGCCGCGAAGGTGCGGCGGCGGAAGCCGACGCGATCGGCCGCGATGCCGGGGCTGAGCTGAAGCGGGCGGCCGGCGACGTCTACTTCGCGCACCTCAAGTAGCCTCGCCTCAGGCGAGGCTGCGCTCGATCGTCTCCTCGTCGCAGATGACGCCCGCCGTTCCGGCGAATTCCGCCTCGCTGGCCGGGGACGGAGGCGGCTCCCGCCGCTCGACCGATCCGGGTGAGAGGCTCGCCATGAAGGCGCGCATCACGTGCGCGACGCCGGCCTCGGCGATGCTGCGCTGGTCCTCCTCGTAGTACCGTCCGCCGTTGGTGTGGCTCGTGATGATCTCGTAGGAGGGAAAGTAGACGAGCCGCGGGTCGCCGCGCTCGCACACCTCTCCGGCGGCGGCGCGCAGGACCGCCTTCGAATGCGCGTTCGCGACGAGCACGTGCTGGTCGCGATAGGTCGCGATCAGGGGCACCGGCGAGACCGTCAGGACGACGCGCGCGGCGGCGTTCACGCTCCAGAGGCGGTCGAGGAAGCCGGAGACGTCGGCGATCACCTCCGCGGTGTTCGCGTTGACGAAGGCGACCTCGTCCGGATCGAACCGGCCGCCGGCGACACCCGGTGCGAGGGACAGCGCCGCCCCGTCGGCGCGGCAGCGCCAACCCTCGGTCAGGCCGAGCGTCACGACCAGCACGTCGAGGGTCTCGAACAGCTCGCGGACGCGGGCGAGATGGTGGTCGCGGGCCTCGATCACTGCCGCCTCGTCGGCGAACCCGTCGGGCTCGATGGTCGGGCGGAACGGGTCGACGAAGCGTCCGTCCTCCCGCCGCCACGCCTTGAGCTCCGGCTCGAAGGCGCCGAAGGCCCGGTCGAACAATTGCACGAACTGGCGGGGGCCGTAGAGATTGCCGTAACGGGCCGAGAAGGTGCCGTACTGGCGCGCCAATACCTGGGCCTCGGTCATTCCGTCGGGCGCGGCTTCCGTGACGTAGTAGCGGAAACCGCCGCGGGCGAGCGCCTGCGAGACGCGCTGCGCGAAACAGGAGCCGGCGGTCGCGACCCGGTCGGTGCGCGCGATGCGGAACACGTCGCGCGGGCCCGGATCGACGGCGAAAGGCGGCACGCCCGCCACCGCCTTGCGCCAGAACCGCTCGGCCGGTAGATCGCGGTAAGGGTTCATCGCCTGATCCGATCCTGCACGCCCGCCCGCGAGAGGCCGCGCGCCGCTTGGCCCCGCTCCCCGCCCTTTTCAAGCCGATCGTCCCGGTCGTCCAGGCCGCCGCGGCGCGCCCGTTGTCCCCGCGATCCTGGGCGAGACCGTGGCAGCACGCGACGGGCCGCCCGCGCATCGCGGTGATCGGCAATTGCCAAGCCACCGGCATCGCTCAGGCCCTGCGCCTGCTGCTGCCGGGCGCCGCGGTCGAGACGATTCTCGTCGCCGGGCTCGCCCGCCGGTTCGGGCATATCGACCGGCTGGCGCGCCATCTGTGTGACCACGATCTCGTCTTCTCGCAGTTCTTCCCCGTGGGCTTCGTCGCGGGCGGCAACGTCCACGGGCTGGCCGAGCGGGTGCCGGGCCTGCGGCTCTTCCCGACGATCCTGTTTGCCGGTTTCCACCCCGATCTCGTCCATGTCGGCGACGAGGCGAGCCTGCGCCTGTCGCGGCTCGTCGCCTCGCCGATCGGGCCGTATCACTCGGCGATCGCGCTTCAGGGTTTCCGCCGGGGCCTCAGCGTCGAGGCGACCCTGCGGCTCTATACCGGCGCCGTCTTCGAGCGGCTCGGCTATTTCGACCTGTGGCAGCGGAGCGCGGACTACCTGCTGCGCACCGCCCGCGATGTCGGGTTCGGCCTCGACAGGGAATTCGCGCTGTGGAGCCGGGGCGGCGTGTTCATGCACGTCATCAATCACCCGCGGCTTCCCGTCCTCGGCGACATCGCCCGGCGCCTCGCCCGCGAGGCGGGCTGCGATCCGCTCGACATTCCAGTGGAGGCCTACGCGCCCGACACCCTGGCGATCGAGCCGGTCTGGCCGGTCCTGCCGGGGATCGCTGAGCGCTACGGCGTGGTGGGTTCGACCCTGTTCAAGGGGGACGGCCGGCGCGCCCCGCCGCGCCTGCTCGATCTGCCCGATTTCGTGGCCGAGAGTTTCGCGCTCTACGCCCGGCACCGGCCGCAGGATCTCACCTGCACGCGCCTCGAGACCTGGGGAACGGAGCCGGACATCCGCGCGCTCTTCGACGCGGCGGCATAGCGCGATCCGACGCGCACGCGCTCAGCCGGCGGCGCGGCCCCTGCCTTCGCCGGGGCGCGCGGCCATCAGGCTGGCGAGCTCCACGATCTCCCGCGTTTCGAACGGCTTGCGGAGATAGTAGCTGCCCGGAACCGTCCGGCTCTCGATCTGCGGCGCCGTGGAGGCGTAGACGACCGGCCGCTCCGGATGACGCTCGCGATAGGCCCTCGCGACGGTCCAGCCGTCGATGAGGCCCGGCAGGACGATGTCGGTGAATAGCCAATCGATGGACTCGCCCCCGTCACGCAGCACCGTGAGCGCGGCCTCGCCGCTGGACGCCGCCAGCACGCGCATGCCCTCGCGCTCGCACAGCCGCGTCAGCATCTCCAACAACAGGTAATTGTCCTCGACGATGAGCACGGTCGTGACGGACGACATGGCCCTTATCCAATTTCGGGGTGTGCTCATCACACGGTCGAACGGTTAATGCTTCGTTAACTGGACTGCTGCATAGCAATCTTTCGCAAAGCCGAGCAATGAAATGAACCAGCCCGCCGCGCATCGGCCCGGCTCCGCCCCGATGGCCGCCTTCGATGCCGACGCTCTCGCCGAGCTGGAGGAGCTGTTCGGCCGGTCCCGCCTCATGGACCTGCTCGACGTCCTCGACCGCGAGATCGCGAGTCGCTTCGATCCGCCCGCGAGCGAGCCGTCGCGGCTGGCTCAGGACGCGCACATCCTCGTCTCGTCGAGCGGCGGGCTCTCCTTCCACGATCTGTCGGGAGCCTGTGCGGCCCTGGAGCGGGCCTGCCTCAGCGGAGCGGAGATCGCGGTGCCGCTCGGAACCGCCATCCACGCCGCCCGCCATGCACGGCAGGCGATCGCGACCCTGCGCGCGGCCTGACGACCGCGCTGTTGCTGCGCCGCAACATCAAAGGGTAAAGCGGCGCGTTTCAAGTCTGCGCCCACGGGGCGCCGCAATCATCGGCTGAACACTGGCCCCGGTTGCGGCCGAGCTTGGCACGGTCGCGATCGCACCGTGTCGTCCGCGCGAGGAGGCGACCCGTCTCACGGGCAGACAGCGGCGCGGGCGCCACTGTGAGGGACACTTAACCATCCTCGGCTAGCATCGGGGATGAGCAAGCCCTCGGCCGACGCAAAACCGCGTGCGGTGACCGAGGCCTCATCCACGCAGGAACTCGGAGCCGGCCCCGATCGCCGAACGATCGTGGCGGGCACCGGCAGAACAACCGGCACGGCTCGGCCGTGAGGAGAGAGACGATGTCGACACCCGCGCGCTTCCGTGGGCTTTCCCTGACGCTGGCACTCTGCGCCGCCCTCGGGCTCGGCGCCTGCAGCAAGGACAGCGATCTCGCCGACGCCTCCGGCTTCGGAGCGGGCGGCGCCGGCGGCGTGGCACGCCCCGGCAGCGCCCAGGACTTCGTCGTGAATGTCGGCGACCGGGTGTTCTTCGAATCCGACTCGACCGATCTCACGCCGACCGCCACCGCGACCCTCGACAAGCAGGCGTCCTGGCTCCAGCGCTATCCGCGCTACAGCTTCCTCATCGAGGGGCACGCCGACGAGCGCGGCACGCGCGAGTACAACTACTCGCTCGGTGCCCGCCGCGCGCAGACCGTTCAGGACTATCTCGCCTCCCGCGGCATCGCGGCCTCGCGGATGCGCACCGTCTCCTACGGCAAGGAGCGTCCGGTGGCGGTGTGCAACGACATCTCCTGCTGGTCGCAGAACCGCCGCGCCGTCAGCGTCCTCGACGGCGGCGCCGGCTCCTGAGACCAGTCGAGGCCCGGTTTTGCGGCCGACCGGGCCTTCTGCTAACGGGTGAGCGTGCCTCGTCGAATTCCCGGTGATCCACCGGAGCCGCTCTCGCTGCGATGGCGAGGCGGGCGGTTCGTAAGAGGCGCGAAGACGGCCGCGAGCCAGTAGACCGATCGGTGCCAGCCGCCATGTTCCGTCGCCTCCTCCTCACCCTCGGACTCGGTCTCGCGGTCTCGTCGGCCGCCCTGTGCGCCGCGCAGGCGCAGGACGCCTCGGAACTCGTGGTGCGCCTCAACCGCCTGGAGAACGTCTCCCGGCAGCTCTCCGGGCAGATCGAGACGCTCCAGTACGAGAACCGGCAGCTCAAGGAACAGCTTCGGAAGTTCCAGGAGGATGTCGAGTTCCGCTTCCAGGAAGGGAAGGGGAGCGCCGCCGCCCCCGCCCGCAAGGCGCCCGCGCCCGCCGCGTCGCCGCCCTCCGCCGCGCCCTACGGCACCAATCCCGGCGAGGGCCGGCCGGGCAAGCGCAGCGATGCCTTCGATCCCGAGCAGAACCCGAATGCGCCGGGCGCTCCGAAGCCGCTCGGGACGACGCAGCCCTCGCTCCCGCTGCCCACCGGCGCCATCGCCGAGGCCGAGACGCCCCTGCGCCGGTCCGTCCCGCCGACGGTGGCGGACGCGGATGCGGGCGCTTCCGACGACATGGACCTGCCGCCGCCCGGCTTCGGCGGCCCGGTCGATCTCTCGCCTCCGCCCGCGCGCACCGGCTCGATCGAGCCGGTCGAGGTGCCCGCCGCCGGCGCCAGCATCGCCGCCACCGGCAGCGGCGACGCCCAGGCCGATTTCGAGGCGGCCTACGCCCTGATCCGCGAGCGCCAGTACGAGCAGGCCGAGATGAGCCTGCGCCAGTTCATCCAGTCGCATCCCCGCGACCGGCTGGTGCCGAAGGCGACCTACTGGCTCGGTGAGAGCTACCTCCAGCGCAACCGCTCCCGCGAGGCGGCGGAGCAGTTCCTCAAGGTCTCGACCGATTACGCCAACTCGCCCGTCGCCCCGGAGGCGATGCTGAAGCTCGGCGCCTCCCTGCACGCGCTCGGAGCCAAGGCTCAGGCCTGCGCCACGCTCGCCGAGGTCGAGCGGAAGTTCCCGGGTGCGGGCGCCGGCGTGCGCCAGGGTGTCGAGCGGGAGCAGAAACGCGCCCGCTGCGCCGCTTGAGCGACGCGCCCGCGTCCCTCGACGAACGGCTCGCCCGCGGCCTCGCCCCGCTCCTCGACAGGGCGACGACCTCCATCCTGCTCGCGGTCTCCGGCGGGCCCGATTCCACGGCACTGATGCATGCGGCCCGCTCGGCGCGGGACCGGGTCCAGGTCGCCACCGTCGATCACGGGCTGCGGGCGGGATCGGCCGCGGAGGCGGAAGGGGTCGGGCGCCTCGCGGCCGAACTCGGTCTCGTCCACACGATCCTGACCTGGGAGGCGCCGCGCCGCGACAGCGGGATCCAGGCGGCGGCACGCGACGCCCGCTACCGGCTTCTCGCGGACCATGCCGCCCGGATCGGCGCCGGGCTCGCTCTCACCGCGCACACCCTCGACGATCAGGCCGAGACCGTCCTGATGCGGCTCATCGCCGGAAGCAGCCCGTCCGGCCTCGCCGGAATGCGCGGCGAACGCCCGCTGGGGCCGGGCATCCGGCTGGTGCGGCCCTTCCTCGACATCCCGAAGGCCGACCTCGTGGCCTATTGCGGACGGCACGGTCTCCCGTTCCTGCGCGATCCCTCCAACGTGGACGAGCGCTTCGCCCGCACCCGCTTGCGTCGCCTCCTGCCCCTGCTGGCGGAGGAGGGCCTGACCGCGGCACGAATCGGCCGTCTCGCCGCCCGCGCGGCACGAGACGACGCGGCGCTGGAGCAGCGTAGTCAGACCGTGTTCTCGGAGATCGCGGCGAGCAGCGAAGGCGGGCTCCGCCTCGACGGTCACCGCCTCCGCCGCGAGCCGGAAGCGATCGTCCTGCGCGTCCTCGACGCGGCGCTCGACGGGATCGCGTCGGACCACGAGCCGCCCGTCCCGAAGCGCCTGGAACGGCTCGAAACCCTTGTTCTCGAAGCGCTGCTGCCGGCCCTGGCCGAGGGGAGGGCGCTGCGCCGCACCCTTCGCGGCGTCCTCATCGAGACCGACCGGAAGGGGGCGATCCGCCTCGCCGCCGCCCCGCCGCGCAGGGTCTTCGCGAAGCGCCGCTAACGCTACGCGGTCGCCCTCGCCGCAGGCGCGACCGATTTACTTGGCAACCGAAGGGGCGCCGCCTACATTGGCTCCGAGCGCGTGGGGTATGCCGCGACCTTGCGGGACGACGCTCGCACGCCTCCCAGGACCGATCGATGAACCCGAATTTCCGCAATTTCGCCCTGTGGGTCGTCATCTTCCTGCTTGTGCTCGCCCTCGTGACCCTGTTCCAGAACCCGGGTCACCGCGGCGGCGGCAGCGAGATCGCCTACAGCCAGCTCCTGAACGACGCCGATGCCGGCAAGATCCAGTCCGTCACGATCTCCGGTCAGGACGTCAGCGGCACCTATGTGGGCGGCGGCAACTTCTCGAGCTACATCCCCAACGATCCGAGCCTCGTCTCGAAGCTCCAGAGCAAGGGCGTGCAGATCACCGCGCGTCCGCCCTCCGACAACACGCCCTGGTTCATCCAGCTTCTCGTGAGCTGGCTGCCGATCCTCGTGTTCATCGGCGCCTGGATCTTCCTCTCGCGCCAGATGCAGTCCGGCGCAGGCCGCGCCATGGGGTTCGGCAAGTCGAAGGCCAAGCTCCTCAACGAGGCGCATGGGCGCGTCTCCTTCGAGGATGTCGCCGGCGTCGAGGAGGCCAAGGAGGATCTGCAGGAGATCGTCGAGTTCCTGCGCGACCCGCAGAAGTTCCAGCGGCTCGGCGGCCGCATCCCGCGCGGCGTGCTGCTCGTCGGCCCGCCCGGCACCGGTAAGACCCTGATCGCCCGCGCGGTCGCGGGTGAAGCCAACGTGCCGTTCTTCACGATCTCGGGCTCCGACTTCGTCGAGATGTTCGTCGGCGTCGGTGCCTCCCGCGTGCGCGACATGTTCGAGCAGGCCAAGAAGAACGCGCCCTGCATCATCTTCATCGACGAGATCGACGCGGTCGGCCGCCATCGCGGCGCCGGCCTGGGCGGCGGCAACGACGAGCGCGAGCAGACCCTCAACCAGCTCCTCGTGGAGATGGACGGGTTCGAGGCCAACGAGGGCGTCATCATCATCGCGGCGACCAACCGCCCCGACGTGCTCGACCCGGCGCTGCTGCGTCCCGGCCGCTTCGACCGCCAGATCATGGTGCCGAACCCGGACGTCACCGGCCGCGAGCGCATCCTGCGGGTGCACGTCCGCAAGGTGCCGCTGGCGCCCGACGTCGACCTCAAGACCATCGCCCGCGGCACGCCCGGCTTCTCCGGCGCCGACCTGATGAACCTCGTCAACGAGTCCGCTCTTCTCGCGGCTCGTCGCGGCAAGCGCATCGTGACGATGCACGAATTCGAGGACGCCAAGGACAAGGTGATGATGGGCGCCGAGCGGCGCACCCTGGTCATGACCGAGGACGAGAAGCGCCTCACCGCCTACCACGAGGGCGGCCACGCCATCGTCGCGCTCAACGTCCCGGCGACCGATCCGGTCCACAAGGCGACGATCATTCCGCGCGGCCGTGCGCTGGGCATGGTCATGCAGCTGCCCGAGCGCGACAAGCTGTCGATGTCGTTCGAGCAGATGACCTCGCGGCTCGCCATCATGATGGGCGGGCGCATCGCCGAGGAGATGATCTTCGGCCCCGAGAAGGTGACCTCGGGCGCGCAGTCGGACATCGAGCAGGCGACGCGGCTGGCCAAGATGATGGTCACCCGCTGGGGCTTCTCGCCGGAACTCGGCACCGTGGCCTACGGCGACAACAACGACGAGGTCTTCCTCGGCATGTCGATGGGCCGTCAGCAGACGGTCTCGGAGGCAACCGCCCAGAAGATCGACGCCGAGGTCCGCCGCCTCGTCGAGGCCGGCCTGGAGGAGGCGCGCCGCATCCTCGCCGAGCACAAGGACGACCTGGAAGCGCTGGCGCAGGGCCTGCTCGAATACGAGACCCTGTCCGGCGAGGAGATCCGCAAGCTGCTCCAGGGCGAGCCGCCGGTGCGCGATTCGGGCGACGTACCGCCGACCCCGGCGCGCGGTTCGCCGGTTCCCTCGACCGGTCGCGGCCGCCCCCGCGGCAGCGACGGCGGGCTGGAGCCGAGCCCGCAGCCGCAGGGCTGAACGGCCGATCGGACAGGGAAGGGGGCGCCGCGAGGCGCCCCTTTTTTCGTGGCCGCACGATCCCGCGGGATCGACGGCCCACACCACCTCTCGAACCACGGACGGAACGGCGACGATGCCGAGTTCGGTCTACCTGATCGTCGCCCTCGGCGCGGCCGTCGCCGGCTTCGTGCAGGGATTGTCCGGATTCGCCTTCGGCCTCGTCGCCATGTCGATCTGGGCCTGGGTCATCGATCCCCAGCTCGCGGCCGCCCTCGCCGTCACCGGGGCCCTCGCCGGTCAGGTCGTCGCCGCGGTCACGGTGCGCCGGGGCTTCGCGGTCGGGTTGCTGGCGCCGTTCGTGCTCGGCGGCCTCGCCGGCATCCCGCTCGGCGCTTTCCTGCTGCCGCATCTCGACATGCATTGGTTCAAGGCGATCCTCGGGACCCTCCTCGTCCTGTGGTGCCCGGCGATGCTGCTGTCGAAGGATCTGCCGCGGATCACCGTCGGCGGCCGCATCGCCGACGCCGCCATCGGCCTCGGCGGCGGCATCCTCGGCGGTCTCGGCGGGTTCACGGGCACGCTGCCGACGCTCTGGTGCACGCTCCGCGGCTACGAGCGGGACGTGCAGCGCGCGGTCATCCAGAACTTCAACCTGTCGATGCTGGCCGTGACGCTGGCAGTCTACGTCGCCTCCGGCCTCGTCACCTGGACCATGCTGCCGATGATCCTGGTGGTCCTGCCGGCCATGCTGATCCCCACGATTCTCGGCACCCGCGCCTATGTCGGATTGAGCGAAGCCGGCTTCCGCAGGCTCGTCCTCGGGCTTCTCACCGTCTCGGGCATTGCCTTGCTCGTCTCGGCCGCCCCGCAGGTTCTTCGCTAACGGCGGCGGAAGGCGGCCGGTCGCCCCATTTCGACCGCCTTTGTCGCGGAGCAACCGATTCACCAAGCCCGCGTTCCGCTCCGCCGGCCGGGTCCTGTTCTGGTAACGTGGCCAGCTGCCAGCCACGCCGAGCGCGGAGAAGCGACGTTGCGCAAACACTTCGGAACCGACGGCATCCGCGGACGTGCCAACGGCGTCATCACGCCGGAACTCGCCCTCAAGGTCGGGCAGGCCGCGGGCCTGATCTTCCAGCGCGGCGACCACCGCCACCGCGTCGTGATCGGCAAGGACACCCGGCTCTCGGGCTACATGATCGAGACCGCGCTCGTGGCCGGCTTCACCTCCGTCGGCATGGACGTGCTGCTCTTGGGGCCGATGCCGACGCCCGCCGTCGCGATGCTGACCCGCTCCATGCGCGCCGATATCGGCGTGATGATCTCGGCCTCGCACAACCCGTTCGAGGACAACGGCATCAAGCTTTTCGGCCCCGACGGGTTCAAGCTCAACGACGATCTGGAACTCGAGATCGAAAGCCTGATCGACGGCGACATGCGCCGCCGCCTCGCCGGCTCGCGCGACCTCGGCCGCGCCAAGCGGATCGAGAGCGTGCATGCCCGCTACATCGAGTTCGCCAAGCGCACGCTGCCGCGCCACGTCACCCTCGACGGGCTGCGCGTCGTCGTGGACTGCGCCAACGGCGCCGCCTACCGCGTCGCCCCGGAGACGCTCTGGGAACTCGGCGCCGAGGTGATCTCCATCGGCGTCGAGCCCGACGGCTTCAACATCAACCAGGATGTCGGTTCGACCGCCCCCGAGACCCTCGTCCAGAAGGTGCGGGAGCTGCGCGCCGATGTCGGCATCGCCCTCGACGGCGACGCGGACCGCGTGCTGATCGTCGATGAGAAGGGCCAGAAGGTCGATGGCGACCAGCTCATGGCGGCGGTGGCGCGCTCGTGGAAGGAAGACGAGCGCCTCACCCAGCCGGGCCTGGTCGCGACGATCATGTCGAATCTCGGTCTCGAACGCTTCATCAACGGCCTCGGCCTGACGCTCGCCCGCACCGCCGTCGGCGACCGCTACGTGCTCGAACACATGCGCGAGCACGGCTACAATCTCGGCGGAGAGCAGTCCGGCCACATCATCATGTCGGACTACGCGACCACGGGCGACGGGCTCGTCGCCGCCCTGCAGCTCCTCAGCGTCGTTAAGCGCCGCAACCTCCCGGTGAGCGAGGTCTGCCACTGCTTCGAGCCGCTGCCGCAGATCCTCAAGAATGTCCGCTTCCGTTCCGGCGAGCCGCTGCGGGCGGATTCGGTCGTCACGGCCATCGCCCACGCCAAGGATCGGCTCGGCCAGTCGGGCCGCCTCGTGATCCGTCCCTCCGGCACCGAGCCGGTCATCCGCGTGATGGCCGAGGGCGACGACCGCGACCTCGTCGCGGAGGTCGTGGACGAGGTGGTCGACGCCGTCACCCGCGCGGCGGCCTGAGCCGCCCCCTTCCGACATGATCCCGCTTCGCCTCGAAGCGGAAGCGAAGCACGCGGACATCGCCGGACCCGGGATCGGTCCGGCGACGCGCAGGGCGTGTACAGTTCGAGGGCGGAGCGGAGCCGCGAGGCAATTTCCGGCCGGGTCGCACAATCGGCGATTGGTATTGATTTCCCGCCGCTTTGCCGATCGATGAAACAGATCGGCAAGACTAATTTTTTACGTTAAGTCGGGCTTAACCTCCATACAACATCCTTGCACTCGCATTTCGGGCCGGCCTGACCTTTCGGCGCGCTCGACGGGTGAAGGATATCTTAATGCGCCGCCGCTCCATAATTCCCGCATTGGCGCGCACTCTCACGCTCCTCGCGGGCGTCGGGGTGCCCTGCCTTGCACAAGCCGCCGACCTGCTGCCGCCACCGCCCCCCATGCCCGCGCCGTTGCCTGAACCGGAGGTGTTCGCCGGCGGCTGGTACCTGCGTGTCGATGGCGGCTACGGCTCGCTCGACCTGCGCAAGAGCATCGCCGAGGACGTTTCGTATCCGTCCAAGCCGTACGAATACGCCGTCGTGCAGGACAAGGTCTCGAACCAGTACTTCGTCGGCGGCGGTGTCGGCTATCAGATCAATCCGTGGCTGCGCGTCGATGCGACCGGTGAGTACCGCTTCCGCAGCAAGTGGAGCTTCGCGACCGAGGACAAGACCTTCGGCGATACCGGCGGCTACAACGTCACGAGCGGGAAGTTCGACTCCATCGTCGGCCTCGCCAACGGCTACATCGATCTCGGAACGTGGTACGGCGTCACGCCGTTCGTCGGCGCCGGCGTCGGCGTCGCCCACCACAGCTTCGGCGGCGTGACCGACAAGGGCTACGGCGCCTACGAGGGCGGCTATGGGATCGGCCGCCACAGCGAGCGGACGAACTTCGCCTGGGCGCTGCACGCCGGTCTCGGCTACGCCATCTCGCAGAACGTCCGGTTCGAGGCCGCCTATCGCTACCTCAACATGGGCGAGGCCACGACCGGCGTCGTCACCTGCGCGCCGGACTGCCCGAAGACGGTCTACCGCGTGAAGGAACTCGAGTCGCACGACGTCAAGGTCGGTCTGCGCTACATGTTCGGCGCGCCCGTCGCGGTCGCCGCCGTCGATTACGCGCCGCCTCCGCCGCTGGTGCGCAAGTACTGATCGCTCCCGTTCAGCGACCAGCACCCAAACGGCGCGGATCCTCTCCGCGCCGTTTCTGTTTTCGACGAAGCGAGCCCGGCCGGTTAAGGTTAAGCCGATTATAACTTTTATCGGAAAGACTGGTGGTCAATCGAGGCGCGGGCTCCTCCTGCCGCCGCACCTCCGACGAGGCTTCCCATGATTGCATCGCATCGTCTGGCGCTGGCGGCCACGCTCGCGACCGGCACGCTCCTCGGACTCCTGACCGGTACCTTCGCCTTCCCCGGCACGGCCACGGCGGCGGATCTGCCGCCGCTGCCGCCGCCCCCGGTCGAGGTCGCTCCGGTGGCCATCGGCAGCGGCTGGTACCTCCGCGGCGACTTCACCCAGACCTGGTACGAGCATCCCCGCGACGACGCGATCCCCGATCCGAGCGATCCGGGCATGCCGCCGCTGGTCGGGCTGCGGCTGAGCTCGGAAGCGGGTTACGGCGGCGGCGTCGGCTACCAGATCAATCCGTGGCTGCGCGTCGACGCGACGATCGACCAGCGCGGCGCCTCGTCCTTCCGCGGTTACTCCTCGCGCTCGGTGTTCCAGACCGGCTACAACCTCGAGGCCGGCAAGGTCGACGTGCTGACGGGTCTCGTCAACGTCTACGCCGATATCGGAACGTGGTACGGCTTCACGCCCTACGTCGGTGCCGGCGTCGGCTTTGCCGACAAGCGCATGAGCCGCAACTACACGCAGACGACCTGCGTGATCGACGGCTGCGACGGGGCCGCCGGCACGGGTCCGCGCAACGCCGCCTTCCGCGCCAACCATTCGGTCACGACCTTCGCCTGGGCCCTGACCGCCGGTGTCTCCTACGAGATCGGCGCCGGCTTCAGCCTCGACGCGGCCTATCGCTACATCAATCTCGGCAAGGTCCGCAGCGGGCTCGACGAGTATGGCGGCCTCACCCGCGTGAAGGATCTGGCGGCCAACGAGTTCCGGGTCGGCCTGCGCTACCGCTTCGCCGACAGCCTGCTCTCGCCGTCCGCCCAGAACTTCGGCAACTGAGCCGACCGAACCTGTCTCTCGACACCGCACGGCGTCCGGGGTGAAACCCGGGCGCCGTTTCTGCTTGAGCCGCTTCGAGAGACACCATCCCGGAAGGCCGCCTGCCGATGCGCGATTACGGACGCCGCCGGCCGTCGATCCGAACGCCCGAGCGGCGTGTGATGCGGCTTCCGGTCGATCACGCGGGGTTTGGTCCCACTCCGTCGTCCCAAGGCGGAGCCGACGCGATCAAACGCAAACGGCACCAATCATCTCGGGACGCCATTCCATGTTGATCCGGCACGGAAAATTAAGGTTACCGAATTAAGACGGAGGGGTCAGCCCGGCGCGATGACGGCCCGGTGCGTGAGGACGACGACGATGCGTATCGCGACCCTGGCTCTTCTGACCTCCGTTCTGGTGTCACCTGCTCTCGCGGCCGATCTCGACTACGGCGTTCTGCGCGGCGCCGACGACGATTACCTCGAATCGGCTCCGTTGATCGACTGGAGCGGGTTCTATGTCGGTGGACATGGCGGCTACTCGTCGGCGGCCCTGGGATTCACCAACGCCTTCCAGCCGATCGTCGCGAACGCGCTCCGGAACACCGTGGCCGAGGTCGAGATGGGCGCGTCTCAGTATCTCGCGACGCGCGCGACCCATTCCGGAGGCGCCAGCTACGGCGTGTTCGCCGGTGTCAACTACCAGTTCGACGATGTCGTCGCCGGCCTCGAAGCCGACTACACGTACTTCGGTCGGTCCGGCTCTTCTTTCGACCAAATCGCCCGTTTCCGGATCACGAACGATGGCTTCCTCACCACCGTCGCTCTGAAAGGCCAAGCGAGCACGGAAATCGAGGATTACGGAACCGTCCGAGGCCGCCTCGGCTACGCGTTCGGAAGCTTCCTCCCGTACATCACCGGCGGCCTCGCGGTGGGCCGGGCAACGGTCAGCGATACGGTCTCGGTTCAGAATTACGCCTACGACAACAACGCCTATAGCGCCAACCAGACCGGCGGCACGACGACCTACGTCAAGAACTACGGCTACTCCTGGTTCAGTCAGTCCAATCCCCCCGGCAGCATTCCGGCGCCCGGCACGATCTACGGGGCGACGAAGAAGGTCACGGTCGTCGGCCTCGCCGTCGGTGGCGGCATCGAATACGCCATCACGTCGAACTTCCTGCTGCGCGGCGAGTACCAATACGTCCTGTTCAACGATTTCCAGGGACACAAGGCCGAGCTGAACACCGTGCGCGGTGGCGCCGCCATCAAATTCTGAACCGCCTGACCCATCGAAGGGCCGACATGCGCAACCTGCTTCCGCTCGCCGCCCTCGGTCTTGCCGGCTTCGCCGCGGCACCCGCCTATGCGGAGGCGGGCGGGCACATTCGGCGCGCGGCACCGCGCGCCGCCGTCTCGATACTCCCGCCGGAGATGCCCTATCGCGATCCGCGTCCGCGCTTCCGCGCACGGCCGCCGGTCGAGCGGTTTGCCGTCCGGGGCTACCTGCCGCGGCCGACCAACCAGCCGATGTTCAACGAGCCGCCGCAGCCGCTGCGCTGACACGCGCTCAGCTGTCGAGCTCGCTGTCCCAGTAGAGATAATCGAGCCAGGTGTGGTGATACTGGCGGTGGTCGAACTCCGGCTGGCGGCGGTGCAGTTCGTGGCGCGTCGGCCGGTGCGGCTCGTTGAGGAGGGGCATCTCCGCCTCGTCCGGCGTGCGGTTGGCCTTGCGCAGGTTGCACGGCGAGCAGGCCGCCACGACGTTTTCCCAGGTGGACAGGCCGCCGCGGGAGCGGGGCACGACGTGGTCGAAGGTGAGGCCGCCCGAGGGCAGACGCAGGCCGCAATATTGGCAGGTGAAGGTGTCGCGCAGGTAGATGTTGTAGCGCGTGAAGGCCGGGCTGCGGGCGAGCGCCACGTAGCTCTTGAGGGCGACGACGCTCGGCACCTTGAGGGAGCGGCTCGGACTGTGCGCCTCGATGTCGTAGTTCGCGACCAGGGTGACGCGGTCGAGGAACAGGGCCGTGAATGCGTCCTTCCAGGACCACAACGAGAGCGGATTGTAGGAAAGCGGCCGGTAATCCGCGTTGAGCACCAGGGTTTGCAGATCGATCATCGACGCCACTCACTGCTCGTGACGGCGCCCCTTGGGCGCCTCGGCCGTGGACGCTTGAGGTCCGAAAGGCCATGCCGTGCCCGCGACGGCCGGAGTCCGGGGGGTGCCTCAGAACCGTGCCGGAGCGCATGGCGCCCCCGCGCGGCCGCACCTCTCCGGTCCGTCGCACGCGCTCGCACCATATCCGCAGCCGGAACGCGGCGCGCTCCGGCGGGACGGTGGAACTGAAGAAAATCGGGTGGACCTTGACGCCGACGGCTCCCCCGACCGGCGAATCGTGCCGGTTCGAACCGAAGCGTGGCGGGGCGGACGATCAGCGCCGCCTCCTCGCTGCGTGAGGATATGGCCAAGTCCATCGCGGCTTAGTGTAATATCAGCGTGACAAGCTTGTGAAGGCGAGCGGGCGGTCCGCGACGTCGCGGCCGCCGATTTTCCCTGAAAATGGGACTTCCGCCGTCCTCCCGCACGCTTTCGCCCCATTACGCGGGCAGAGACCGGGCGACGAGGATGCGCCATTCCTTTTGTGCATCGCAAAAAGTTTGGCCGATGCCCCCTCGGCAGGTTTGGCCGAGGCCCTAGCTCAGGGCATCATAAGGCAGAAAATTTTGGTACGGCGCGGTCGCTGTCGCGCGGGCATCGCAGCTGAAGCGACACCAGTTTCAAGCGCCGCCGACCCGAGGCGATCCGTTCCTCCCGCGAAGGATGACAATGCGACGACACTCCCTTCTCTCCCGTTTCCGCCATGTGGTTCGCGGCACGGCCCTGATCGCGACGCTGGCCGCGACCGCCGTCCTCCCGAGCGCGGCGGTGGGGCAGGGGAGTCCGCCGGCGGCACCGGCGGCGCAAGCACCGGCCGCGAAGCAGCCGAACGCCGCTCCGCCGCCGGCGAACGGTCAGCCGGCTCCCGCGAACGGGCAAGCCGCACCGGCCGCCAAGCCGGCCGCACCGAAGGCGCCCGTCTCGGAGGCGCTGCAGACGCTCCGCGACCGCCTCGACACCATCAAGGCGGATCTCGACTCGCGGGAGAAGGCGATCACCGGGCCGAATGTCGGCGCGGGCGACCTGACCCGCGCCCGGGACGGCCTCGACCCGCTCGCCGACCGGCTGCGGACGGTGATCGACCTTCTGGGACCCCGGCTGGACGCCGCCCGCGAGCGCCTCGCGCAGATCGGCCCGAAGCCGAAGGAGGGTGAGGAGAGCGAGGAGGTCGCCCGCGAGCGCGCCGAGCGCGAGCAGGCGGTCAACGACATCGACGGAACGCAGAGGCTGGCCAAGTCGCTGCTGGTGCAGAGCGACCAAATCGTCGATCAGATCTCGAATCGCCGCCGCGCCGCCTTCACCCGCGGTCTGTTCGAGCGCAGTTCGTCGCTGGTGAGCCCCGACCTGTGGATGCGGGTCGGCGCGGACATCCCGCGGGACATCAGCTCGCTCAAGAGCGGGTTCGACGACACCGTCGCCATGGTCCGCCGCAACGGCAGCCTGTGGAACCTGCTGATCCTCGGCCTCGCCCTCGGCCTGTCCTTCGCCCTGTATTTCGGCCGGCGCAACATCGCGCCTGCCCTCGGGCGCCGGGACGTCAACGTCGCCACGCCCTCAAAGCGCGCCAAGCTCCTGGGCGCGTGGCGGGTGCTCCTGCTCGGGACGTTGCCGGCCCTGGCGGGAAGCTACGCGGTCTACTTCGCCCTCGACGTGACCGAGCTGCTGCCGGCCCGCTTCCTGCCGGTCGCCAGCACCATCCTCGGCGGCATCGCCTTCATCGCCTTCGTCGAGGCGACCAGCGACGCGCTGCTCGCGGTCAACAAGCCCGCCTGGCGTCCGGCGCCGGTCTCGGACGCCGCGGCGTGGCGGATCAACGCGCTGGCGGTCAGCATCGCCGTCGTCATCACGGTCTCGAAATCGACCGAGGCGCTGAACTCGGCGATCTACGCCGCGCTGCCGATCTCGATCGCCACGCGCGGCCTCGGCGCCGTGACGGCGGCGCTCCTGCTCGCCATCGGCCTCCACCGCTTCGCCGACACGGCGGAGAAGGAGGAGGAGTGTTTCGGCCCCTATGTCGGCACCGAGACTTCGTCGAACATCGGCGGGCCGCTGCGGCTGCTCGGCTGGGTCGCGGTCGCCGTGATCGCGGTCGCGCCGCTCGTCGGCTACGTCGCCTTCTCGGCCTTCGTCGTCGATCAGCTGATCTGGAGCGCGAGCATCCTCGTCCTGCTCTGGCTCCTGATCGTCAGCGCCGACGTGCTGATCGGCGGCTCGCTGTGCGAGGACACCCGCATCGCCACGACGCTCCAGGCCAATACCGGCCTGCGCAAGCGCTCGCTGAACCAGATCGCGGTGCTGACGACCGGCTTCGCCCGCGTCCTGCTGATCGCCGTCGCCGCGCTTCTCGCGCTGGCGCCCTGGGGTCTCGATTCGACGGACGTCTTCTCGTCGGTCCGCACGGCCTTCTTCGGCTTCAAGGTCGGCGACGTCACGATCTCGCTCTCGGCGATCGCCTTCGGTGTCAGCATCCTCGTGCTCGGCGTGTTCATCACCCGCGGCGTGCAGCGCTGGCTGGAGAACACCTACCTTCCGGCGACCGACCTCGACGCGGGCCTGCGCAACTCGATCTCGACGGTGGCCGGCTATGTCGGCTTCCTGCTCGCCCTGGCGCTGGCCTTCTCCTATCTGGGCCTCAGCTTGGAGAAGCTGACCATCGTCGCCGGCGCGCTGTCCGTGGGTATCGGTTTCGGCCTCCAGTCGATCGTCAACAACTTCGTCTCGGGCCTGCTGCTGCTGTGGGAGCGCCCGATCCGGGTCGGCGATCAGGTGCTCATCGGCGACAGCGAGGGCATCGTGAAGCGCATCTCGGTGCGCTCCACCGAGATCCAGACCTTCGACCGCTCGGCCGTCATCGTGCCGAACTCGAACCTGATCTCCGGCATCGTGAAGAACCGCGTGCGGGGCGACCGCACCGGCCGGGTCATCATCTCGGTCAGCGTCCTTCGCAGCAAGGATCCCGTGCAGGCGGCCGAGATGATGGTCGAGTGCGCCAAGGCGCACCCGGACGTGCTGAAGGAGCCGGCGCCGCGGGTGGTGTTCAAGAAGATCGGCGACCCCTTCCTAGAGTTCGAGCTGATCGCCATGGTGGTCGACGTCAATCTCGGCCAGAAGGTGCAGAGCGACCTGAACTTCTCGGTGTTCAAGACGCTGGCCGACGCCGAGTTCATCCCGCCGATGGGACCGGCCTCGAGCTTCATCACCGTGCAGGGCCTGGAACCGGTGCGCGACGCCCTCGGACAGATCGCCCACGCGGTCGGCAGCCCGGCGGCGCACGTGATCGCGCCTCCGGCGGCGTCGCGATCGGAGGGCGACGAGAAGGACCCGGCCACGGCCGACGAGACCCCTTCGTCCGATGCGCGCGAACCGGCCCGCCGGTCGGGAAGCGCGTCTCAGGACGGGAACCTCCGGCGCCACGGATGAGGGGGCACGATCGGCGGCGCCCCTGGGGAAAGCGGGGCCGCCGCCGCCGAAACACTTGAGTTTCCAGCGGGCAAGGCCCACCTGAGCCGTCTGCCCACCGGAAAGCTGCTTTCGTGCTCGGACGTCAGACCTTCCTCGCCGCCCCCGCGATCCTCGCCCTCGTGGCCCTTCTCCCGGGTTGCGCGGGGCAGATGACGCCCGACGCGACGGGTCTTCCTAGCATGTATCTGCCGCTCACCACCGGCAGCACCGCGGTCGACGCGGGCGCGGCCCGGGACATGATCTCGGCCTATCGCCGCAACAACGGCGCCGCGCCGCTCGTCATCGATCCTGAACTGCAGCGGCTGGCCGAGACCGAGGCGGCCGCCATGGCCGCCTCCGATCGGCCGAGCAAGAGCCAGACGGTGCGCGCCGCCGTGACCCGGCTCGGCTACGACGGCGCGGACGCGAACCTCTCGGCGGGCTACCACACCCTCGCGGAGGCCTTCTCGGGGTGGCGCGACAGCCCTCCGCACCGGGCCGTCATGCTCGCGCCGGAGGCCAAGCGCATGGGGATCGCCACGGCCTACGCGCCGGGCTCCAAGTACAAGGTCTACTGGGCGCTGCTGGTGGCCAAGTAGCCTTCAGCCGTCACGGCACGGTCTTGCCGTTCGGCGTCGGCGGCGGCTCGGACAGCAGCGTCACCGTCACCCGGCGGTTGGCCGCGAGGTAGGGATTGTCGGGAAACATCGGCTCGGTATCGGCCTTGCCGGTCACCGAGGCGAAGCGGTCGTCGGGCAGGCCGGCATTCGCCAGAACGTCGCGCACGCTGAGCGCGCGGTTGGCCGACAGCTCCCAGGGCGGGGCCGTGTCGCGGCTGCCGGGTCGGAGGGTCGCGGTGAAGCCCGTCACGGCGATGCGGTTCGACAGCTTCATCAGCGTCGGTGCGAGGCGTTCCAGGAGCCGCCGGGTGCGGTCGTTGGGGCGGCTCGATCCTTCGGGGAACATCGAGCGGCCGTCCTGATCGACGATCGACACGTCGAGCCCCTTCCGGCTCGGCGCGATGATGACGTTCTTCGACAGTTCCGCCACCTCGGGCATGTCCTGCATCGCCTGCCGCAGGGAGGCGGCGGCCTGCCCGAAGGCGTCCGGATAGCCGCGGTCTGGGATGCCGTCGTCGAGGCCGCTGTCGATCTGCGGCGGCGTCGTGCGGTCGGTGGCGCGCTCGGGCGGCACGTCGCGCAGATGCTTGAACTTGTCCGCCGTCGGGATCCCCTCGCTCTCCAGGATGCCGGCGAACTTCGATTCCTTGTTCACGCCGAACGCGTCGCGCATCGAGCCGGCGACGACCTGGAGCTTTTTCTGGTCCTGCGTCGAGTAGGCGGCGATCATGACGAAGAAGCTCATCAGGAGCGCCATCAGGTCGGCGAAGGTCACGAACCAGCCGTGACCGCCGTGGGCGCCGCCGCGCTTCTTCTTGGCCACCGCCTACACTCCCGTCACGCCGCTTCCGCGGCGAGATCCTCGCGGTGGTGCGCGGGCAGGTAGGCGATCAGCATCTCGCGGACCAGCGAGGGGCTCTTCTGGTCGCGGATCAGCAGGATGCCGTCGATGATGAGGGAGCGCGACACGTCCTCCTCCTCGAGCTTGACGTGCAGCTTGTCGGCGATGGGCAGGGTGACCATGTTGGCGATGAGCGCGCCGTAGAGCGTCGCGAGCAGGGCGGTCGCCATGGCGGGGCCGAGCTTCGACGGATCCGACATGTTGGCGAACATCGTCACCATGCCGAGGATGGTGCCGATCATGCCCCAGGCCGGGGCGCAGTCGCCGAAGGCGCGGTAGATCTTCGAGCCCTCGTCGAGATGCATCAGGAAGTTGTCGCGGTCGCGCTCCATCGTGTCGCGGATGAAGTCGCGGTCGTAGCCGTCGGCGATGTAGCGCGCGCCCTGCGCCAGGAACGGGTCCGAGATCTCCATGTTCTCCAGGGCGATGGGGCCCGACTTGCGCACCACGTCGGCGATCTTGGTGATCTCCTCGATCAAGTCGTGCGGCTTCACCGAGCGCATGGTGAAGGCGTAGCGCAGGCCCATCGGCAGGCCGTGCAGCATGGTCGAGAACGGGAAGCGGATCATCGTCGCGGCGACGGCGCCGCCGAAGATCACGATCACCGCATGTTTATCGAAATAGGCGGCGAAGTTGCCGCCATCGATCATGATGAGCGTGAACACGACGCCGATGCCGCCGAGCAGCCCGATACCGGTTGCGAGATCCATGACGCCGACGCCCGAAGCCCGGCCGATCCTGCCAGCCGTGCCCCAGGTCTAAAAAAACAGGCTGAAGGAAGGGTAAAAGGGATTGGCCGATCCATCGTTTCGCCGTCATGTGCCGTTCAGGGGCAACGAGCCATAAGTTCCCATGCCGATCGACCGGGCGGCGCTTGCGGAGATCCGCAGCCTCTCGGTCGGCCGGCGCCGGGACGGTCCGGTTCCAACGACGGGATCCCCACGGCCGCAGCCGAATGGGGCGGGGAGCGAAAACACGATGTCGATGATTCGACTCTATGCGCGGGTGCTGGGCCTGCTCGGAGCGGAGAAGCGGCTGGCCATCGGTCTGATCGTGGCCAACGTCCTGCTCGCAGTGGCGGCCTTCGCCGAGCCACTGATCATGGGCCGTATCATCGACGGCCTGACCCATCTCTCCAAAGAGACGCCCGCGACCACGCTGATTCCGTGGATCGTCGCCTGGGTGGTGTTCGGCCTGTTCACCATCGGCGCGGGCGTGGCGATCGCCCTGCATTCCGACCGGCTTGCCCACCGCAACCGGCTCTCCACCATGGCGAATTTCTTCGAGCACGTGCTCGAGCTGCCGATCGCGTTCCACTCCTCGAACCATTCGGGCCGCGTGCTGAAGGCGATGCTGGAAGGCACGAACGCCATGGCCTGGGTCTGGCTCAACTTTTTCCGCGAGCACTTCTCCGCGCTGCTCTCCGTGGGCGTGCTGCTGCCGCTGACGCTGTTCGTGAACTGGCGGCTCGGCGCGATCCTCGTCGTGCTGGTCCTCGTCTTCACGGCGCTGGCGAGCTACGTCCTGCGCCGGACGGAGACGCTTCAGGGCGAGGTCGAGCAGTTCCAGTCGGGGCTCGCCGCCCACGCCTCCGACGCGCTCGGCAACGTCGCGGTGATCCAGTCCTTCACCCGCGCCCGCGCCGAGAAGGAAGCGATGCGCGACATCATCCACGACCTGCTGCGGGTGCAGATCCCCGTCCTGTCGTGGTGGGCGCTGGCGAACGTCGCCACCCGCGCCTCCGGCACGCTGACCATGACCGCGATCTTCATCACCGGCATCGCCCTGCACCAGAAGGGCGCGGCCACCGTCGGCGAGATCGTCGCCTTCATGAGCCTCGCCACCATGCTCGTGACGAAGCTCGACCACGTCGTGACCTTCGTGAACGGCGTGTTCATGCAGGCGCCGAAGATGCGCGAGTTCTTCGAGGTGGTCGACACCGTGCCGACTGTCAGCGACCGGCCGCACGCCAAGCAGGTCGCCCGCTTCGAGGGCGCGGTGAGCTTCGACGAGGTCGCCTTCTCCTACGATGGCCGCCGCAACGCCCTCGACGGCGTGTCCTTCGCCGCGCTGCCGGGCGAGACCGTGGCGCTCGTCGGCACCACGGGTTCGGGCAAGTCGACGACGCTGGGCCTGCTGCACCGGACCTTCGATCCCGATGCCGGCGCCATCCGCATCGACGGCATCGACATCCGCGACATCGGCCTCTCGTCCCTGCGCCACAACATCGGCGTCGTGTTCCAGGAGCCGATGCTGTTCAACCGCTCGATCCGCGAAAACCTTCAGGTCGGCCGCCCCGACGCGACCGATGCGGAGATGATCGACGCCCTCGAGCGCGCCCAGGCCAGCGAGTTCATGGCGCGTCAGCCCGACGGGCTCGACACGATCATCGGCGAGCGCGGTCGGTCGCTGTCCGGCGGCGAGCGCCAGCGCCTATCCATCGCTCGAACCCTCTTGCGCAACGCGCCGATCCTGGTCCTCGACGAGGCGACC
>NZ_BPRD01000208.1 GCF_022179745.1 Methylorubrum podarium | reverse complement strand
CGACGAGGCCGAGGACGAGACCGCGCAGGCCTCGGCCGAGGAGGTCAGCAACGTCCGTCCGTTCACCTCCACGGGCAAGTCGGCCTCATCCGACGCCTCTCGTTGAAGAACAGCTGGAAGGATCGTTGAATGTCTGAGCAAGCTGCGAAGGACGCCCCTTCCTCCGGCAACTCGATTCTCATGCGGGCTTGGCAGGCCAATGTGACGCGACCGGGAGACAAGGTCATCACTTTCTCGCCGGCAGGCTCCGAGGGCGGATCGTCCTCCGAGGGAGGCGCGTCGCCGCCGCAGCGCGACTGGGTCTCGGCGATCGACCTCGTGCAGGAGGCGGCCGAGGCCATCCGGATCAGCGAAGAGCGCGCCGGCGAACTCGAGAACCAGTTGCGGAACGTCATCGCCCAAGCCGAGGACGAGGTGCGGCAGCTCCAGAAGACGATCGCATCGAACCAGGTTCTACTGGCCCAGGCGGAAGACCGCGCCCGCCGCGCCGAGGCGCGGGCGAAGGAGGCGGAAAGCTGGCTGGTGCGGATCCACGATGCCGTGTTCTCGGCCTTCGGCGCCAAGGCCAAGCCCGGCACCGCGGAGAGCACGGACACCGGACAGGACACGCCCTGAGACGAGACAGCGCTTTCATGCATGTCGCGTGTTCCTGTCCGATGAGCAACGAGCCTCGTGTGCCGGTTCAACCGCCCGAACGGACCCTGTTCGATATCGAAGTCGGGCTGTGCGACGCGCTGGGTCTGGTGAAGCAGGCCGCGGACACGATCGATGATCTGCAGCGCTGGAAGGAGACGATCGAGCCGCAGGCGTTGAGCCTGATCCGGAGCGTCCAGCAGGAGCGCGACCGGTGGCAGCTGGAGCGAACGGCCCTGGCCGATGAGATCCGCGAATGCCGGCTGACGATCAGCGCGACCAAGACGGCCCTGCGGACGGCTCTCTCCGAGAAGGAGATCCTGCTGCGGCGCTATCACGACGCGAGAGCGGCGGCAGCCGCCTCCGAAGCGCGCGCCTGCGCGGCCGAGAATCTGCTCGCCTTCATCTATCAGACCTTCCATGTCGAACTCGGCGGGACGTCCGGCGACGGCCCGATCCTCCGCCTTCCTCATCCAGCCGGCGGACAAGTCTCGCCCGAATAGCCGCCCCGCGCCGGACAGCGGCGTTCGGCCTCGCGGGCGCTGAGGCGGCGTGCCCGACGCCACGGAAACGGCAACGCTCTTGCTTGGCCATTGTCCCATAGCCCCTGACTCACGCCTCGCCGGCGGATGCCTCATCGGAGGCCGCCTCATGGGCAGGGAATGCGGAGATGCCCGATGCCGAAGCCTTCGACCGCGCTCGATAAGAGCCTCAACGCCTTCCATCTCTGGGGCATCGCCGTCGGGCTCGTGATCTCCGGCGAGTATTTCGGCTGGAGCTACGGTTGGGCGCAGGCCGGCACCCTCGGCTTTCTCATCACGACCGTGTGCGTGGCGGCGATGTACGTGGCCTTCATCTTCAGCTTCACCGAACTCACCACCGCGATCCCTCAGGCCGGCGGCCCCTTCGCCTATTCCCTCCGCGCCTTCGGCCCCACCGGCGCGGCGGTGGCGGGCTACGCGACGCTGATCGAGTTCGTGTTCGCCCCGCCCGCGATCTCGCTCGCCATCGGCGCCTATCTCAACGTCCAGTTTCCCGGCCTCGACCCGAAGCACGCGGCGCTCGGCGCATACCTGCTGTTCATGGGGCTCAACATCGTCGGCGTGCGCATCGCCGCCACCTTCGAGCTGGTCGTCACCGTGATCGCGGTCGGCGAACTCCTGGTCTTCATGGGCGTCGTCGCCCCGGCCTTCAGCCTCGCGAACTTCACCGCCGGGGGCTGGGCGGGCCAGGACGCGTTCGGTCCGGCCGCCATCGGCGGGATCTTCGCGGCGATCCCCTTCGCGATCTGGTTCTTCCTCGCCATCGAGGGCGTCGCCATGGCCGCGGAGGAGGCGAAGGACCCCAAGCGCACCATTCCCGTCGCCTACATCACCGGCGTGCTGACGCTCACCGTGCTCGCCTTCGGCGTGATGCTGTTCGCCGGCGCCGCCGGGGACTGGAAGAGTCTCTCCGATCTCAACGATCCCCTGCCCCAGGCGATGAAGCGGGTGGTGGGCGAGTCGAGCGGCTGGCTGCACATGCTGGTCTGGCTCGGCCTGTTCGGGCTCGTCGCCTCGTTCCACGGCATCATCATGGGCTATGCCCGCCAGATCTTCGCGCTGGCCCGCGCCGGCTTCCTGCCGGCGGTGTTCGCGCGGGTGCATCCGCGCTTCCAGACGCCGCACGTGGCGACGCTGGCGGGCGGGATCGTCGGCATCGCCGCGATCTACAGCGACAACCTGATCAGCGTCGCCGGCCAGTCGCTCACCGCCAGCATCGTGACCATGGCGGTCTTCGGCGCCCTCACCATGTACATCATGAGCATGGCCGCCCTGTTCCGGCTCCGCCGCAGCGAGCCGGATCTCGCCCGGCCCTACCGGGCGCCGCTCTATCCCTCCGCGCCGGCCTTCGCGCTGGCCATGGCCGTCATCTGCCTCGTGGCGCTCGTGGTCTACAACCCGCTGATCTTCGCGATCTTCGCCGCGGTGATGGGCGCGGCCGTGCTGCTGGTGCGGCTCGTGGCCAAGCCGGCGGCTCCGGCGTCGATTTCCACCTTCGACCCGGCGATCTAGATCACCCCCCATGCAGATCGCCATCCTCGAAACCGGCCATCCGCCCGAGCGGCTCGGCGGGCGCTTTCCCTCCTACGGCGCGATGGTCGAGGCGCTGATCGGGGACGGTCACCGCTTCGAACGCTTCGACGTGACGGCGGGCCGCTGGCCCGAGGCGCCGGAGGCGTTCGACGCCTTCGTCGTCACCGGCTCGCCCGCCTCGGTCTACGATCCGATCCCCTGGGTCGAGGACCTGCTGGTCTTCCTGCGGCGCCTCGACCACTCGAAGAAACTCGTCGGCCTCTGCTTCGGGCATCAAGCCCTGGCGCAGGCCCTCGGCGGGCGGGTGGAGCGCTCCGAGCGCGGCTGGGGCCTCGGGCTCCACGCCTACGCGGTGGTGGAGCGCGCCCCCTTCATGGACGACGCGGAGCGGATCGCCGTCCCCGTCAGCCATCAGGATCAGGTCGTGGCGCTGCCGCCTGGCGCGCGGGTGCTCGCGGGCAGCGCCTTCACGCCCTTCGCCGTGCTGGCCTGGGGCGACCGCCCCGCCCTCTCCTTCCAGTGCCACCCGGAATTCGCGCCGGACTACGCCCGAGCGCTCACCGATGGCCACCGGGCCGGCATGGCCGACCCGGCTCTGGTGCCGGCGGCTCTGGCCTCGCTGGAGGCACCCCACGACAGCGCCCGCGTCGGCGGCTGGATCCGGCGCTTCCTGCGAGGATAGGTCAGGCGCGGTAGGCGCCCTGCCGCTCCAGCATCCAGCCGGGATATTCCGGAGGCAGCCGGGTCGCCGCGTCGAGCCGTGCGAGTTCGTCCGCGTCGAGCCGCACCCCCGTCGCGCCGATATTGTCCTGAAGCTGCCCGACGCGCTTGGCGCCGACGATGACGCTGGTGACCACCTCCCGGTGCAGGAGCCACGCCAGCGCCACCTGCGCCACGCTGCATCCCTTCGACTCCGCGATCCCCCGCAGGGCATCGAGCGCGCCGGCCCCGCGGGTCCGGTCGACCGGCGGGAAATCGAAGGTGGTGCGCCGCCCGTCCGCGGCCGCGCCCTCGTTCCTCTCGTCGTACTTGCCCGAGAGATAGCCGCCGGCGAGCGGGCTCCACACCATCAGCCCGACCCCCTCGGCGGCCAGCATCGGCGCGATCTCGCGCTCGAGGTCGCGTCCGACCAGGGTGTAGTAGGCCTGCAGCGAGACGATGGGGCTGAGCCGCCGCATCTCGGCGACGCCGACCGCCTTCATCACCTGCCACGCCGCCCAGTTCGACAGGCCGAGGTAGCGGACATGGCCGTGGCGCACGAGGGTGTCGAGCGCTTCCAAGGTCTCGGTGACCGGCGTCGCCGGATCGAAGCCGTGGATCTGGTAGAGGTCGATATGGTCGAGGCCGAGCCGGGCGAGGCTCGCCTTGCACTGGCTGAGGATGTGCCCGCGCGAGGCGCCGCGGGCGTTCGGCCCCTCACCCATCGGCCCCAGCACCTTGGTGGCGATCACCACGTCGTCGCGGGGGATGCCGAGATTCTTGAGCGACTGGCCGAGGATGCGCTCGCTCATCCCGCCCGCGTAGACGTTGGCGGTGTCGATGAAGTTGATGCCGGCGTCGAGCGCGGTCTTCACGAGGGTGTCGGCCTCGTCCTGGCCGAGCCGGCCGATCTGGCCCCACAGCCCTTCGCTTCCGCCGAACGTCATGGTGCCGAGGCAGAGTTCGGACACGAACAGGCCGCTCCGGCCGAGGGGGCGCATACGCATGGAGAGGGTCTCCGTCTGGAAGGGATGCCCCGTGATACGGCCTCCGGGGCCTTCCGCGCGCGGCCGATCCTCTCAAGCTCTTGCCCGATCCTCTCAAAGCCGGCTCGCGCGGATGCGCGGGCGCGGCGCGCGCGCTAAGATCCCGACCGATGACGACGGACCTCTCCGGCCTCGCGGCGCTGATCGAACGGCAATGGCATCGCTTCGGCCGGGAAACGCCCTTCGACGGGCTGCTCCTCAACCGCGCCGAGATGCCGAGCGGCCTGATCCGCTCGGTCTACCGCCCCTCCTTCTGCGTGGTGGCGCAGGGGGCCAAGGCGACGCTGCTCGGGGGGACGGCCTTCCGCTACGCCGCGGGGCAAGCCCTGCTCGCCTCCCTCGATCTCGCCGTGACCGCCCGGATCACCGAGGCGAGCGCGGCGCGCCCCTATCTCGCGCTGAGCCTCGCGATCGATCTCGATGCCCTGGCCGACCTGCTGAGCGACCAGGCGGAGACCCTCGCCGAGGCGACGGCGCCCGTCCCGGCCTTCGCGCCGCTGCGCACCGTCGCCCTCGATCCGGACCTGTGCGATCCTCTCGCCCGCCTCCTGACGCTGCTCGATCACCCCCGCGACCTGCCCGTGCTGGCGCCGCTGATCGGACGGGAAATCGTCTGGCGCCTGCTCGGCGGCCCGCTCGGCCCGGCCCTGCGGCAGGTCGGCCTGCCCGAGAGCCACGCCGCGCGGATCGGCCGGGCCACGGCCTGGATCCGCGCGCACTACGCCGAAGCCCTGCGCGTCGCCGATCTGGCGGCGCTGGCGCGCATGAGCCCCGCGAGCTTCCACCGCCATTTCAAGGCCGTGACGACGATGACGCCGGTCCAGTTCCAGAAGCAGGTCCGGCTCCACGAGGCGCGGCGCCTGCTGCTCGCCGCCGGCGACGTGGCGGGCGTGGGCTACGCCATCGGGTACGAGAGCCCGTCGCAGTTCAGCCGCGACTATCGCCGCCTGTTCGGCGCACCGCCGGGACGGGACGGCGCCGCGATCCGGGCGCGTCTCACCGCCGAGCCGAGTCTGCCGTAACCGGTTTCGATGTCGGATGGCTGGTGCGGGTAGAGGGAATCGAACCCCCACGCCTTTCGGCTGGCGATTTTGAGTCGCCCGCGTCTACCAGTTCCGCCATACCCGCGACGCTCCCGCCTCTTGGCACAAGCCGCGGCGACGGGCCAGAGCGAATTTTTGCCGGGCGAACGGGCTTCAGACGGTTCCAGTTAATCACTCTGGGCGTCGCCCCTCTCCTCCCCCTTGGGGGGAGGAG
>NZ_BPRD01000207.1 GCF_022179745.1 Methylorubrum podarium | reverse complement strand
CGCCCTCGCCGACGATCGGGGCCAGGAAGGAGGCGATCGCCGCCACGTCCGCCCAGGTCGTCGGCCGCAGGAACTCGCGAACCGGTCGCGGACAGATCGCCAGCCGCGACAGGAAGTCGGCGGCGACCGCCGCACCGATCAGGACGTCGATCCCCTCGATCAGCGGCGGGCGAGGCAGGAACGAGGAGACGATGATGAACAGGAGCGTGGCGAGGTCGAAGGCGAGCAGGCCGTAGCGGAAGCGATGCGCGCGGTCGCTGCTTCCCTCGTAGAGTTCCCGCAGACTCTGCCTCAGGCCCGCCATCGCGCAACACGCTACCGCCGCCGCTCACGGCTCCGGCAGCAGGAACGTTTCTCGGGCTCGGCCCGATCCGCCGCCGATCGCCTCGGCGGGCGGACGCTACTTCCGGCAGGCGGCCTCGGCCTTCGGATCGGATTTCGGATCATCCTTGGCGAGATCGAGACGGCTCATGTTGCCGTCGATGGCGAAATCTCCGTAATCGAGATGCAGACGCCCGCTGACGCCGTCCTCGTAGAGGTCGAAGGTGAGGGTGTAGATCGGTGTCCGCTCGCCCTCTCCGGGGGTGAAGTAGCTCAAGGTGACCGGCCAGCGCCGCATGCCGGCACGATCGCCCTCGCGCAGGGGTTTGTCGCGCTCGGTGTCGGAAGCGGGCGCCGCGCCCGGCCGGCCGATGATGGCCAGCGTGTCGTAGACCTTGCGCCCGTCATCCGAACCGTCGAAGACCTTGGCCGAGACCGTGGTCTCGCCGGCCTTCGCCGCCTCGATCAGGCGGATCATGTGATGGATCGGGAACAGCACCGGCCCTTCGACCTGAAACTGGTCACGCTTGGGCTCCTTGAGCTTCACCTTGAACGGGTCGCCCGCCTCCGCCGTCCCGTCCACCGCCGGTGCCGGCACGTTGTTGAGGATGGTCGTGGTGCGGAAGCGGAAGCTCTTGCCGTCGCCGTTCTCGAACGTGGTGCTGCGCAGATCCGAGGTGCGATCGCCGGACTCGCCGGAATTGAGCAGCGTCACCTGCCGCGTCTGCATGGTGTAGCCGCGGCAGGCGTCGCCCGAGAAATCGATGACGATGCGGCCGCGCACGCCCTCGACCGCCCGCGTCCCGGCGGAGCGCGCCAGCGACAGGTCGTAGACCGCCCGGTGGTTGGTGAGCCGGATCGCCGCCTCTTCGGGAACCGGAGCGGCCGGCCCGGCGGCCAGCGCGACGCCGGGCATCGCGGCGAGAAGGAACAGGGCCGGCGCGAGGCGCAGTCGCATGCGATCTCCCAAGGTCCGCTAGGGGTTGTCCACAGGCGCAGGACCGGTGGATGCCGCCCGTCACATAGTCATCGCGCCTGCCCGGACAATCTTTTTCGGCGGCGATCCGAGCGCAGGCGGCGTCGCCGTCACCGCCGGTTCGCTCGCTCGAAGGGTCCGTCGGGGCCGGCCTCGCGTGATCGTACGTTTCGAAAAAGAGCAATTTTACGCAAGGTGTTAAGGGATCTCGGCCAAATCGGTTGCCATGCCGCCGGGACGGATCCGAGCCGCCGCCGACGGAATCGGATTGGCGGTGGAAACCGACCCGTGAAACGCGCTGACCCTTGCTCCGCGGCCGAGCTGTCCTGTAGTCTCCACAGCGTCGCCAACGACAGCTTTGGCGACTGTTAACCGACATGTGCAGGGCCGGATCGCGGGCCCTGGCGATGCCCGTTGCCGCTCTTCGCGGCGGTGACGCTGCGCGGTCGGTCGGTTTTGCGTTCAAAGGACGTGTCGACGTGGAGGGGGCAATGACGGAAGCGGTCCCGAGCTGGACGGATGAACGCGTCGAGCTGCTTCGCCGCTTGTGGGACGATGGTTTGAGTGCCAGCCAGATCGCCCTCCAGATCGGCGGCGTCTCCCGCAATGCCGTCATCGGCAAGGTCCACCGCCTCGGGCTCGCGGGCCGCGTCAAGCCGATTGGCCCGGGCGGGGCTCAGGCTCGCCGCAAGGAGGACCTGAGCGCCGAGGTCGCGTTGGAGACGGTGATCGTCGCCGAGGAGCCGACGCTGCCCGAGCCGCCGGCGATCGTCGCGCACCGCCCGGCACCGGACTTTCCGCTCCCACCGAAGGCCGCCCCGGAGCCGGTGGCGCTCGCCGTCTCCGAGCGGGTCACCATCATGGACCTGCGCGACTCCATGTGCCGCTGGCCGATGGGCGATCCGACCTCGCCGGAATTCCGTTTCTGCGGCGCCCGCGCGATCACGGGCCTGCCCTACTGCACCCAGCACGCGCAGGTCGCCTATCAGCCGGCGGCCGAGCGCAAGCGCGACCGCCGCGTCGCCGGTTTCCGCTAAAGCTTTTGGGGCTGCCGCGCGGCGACTTCGGACGCCGCGCGATCGAGCGCGCGACCCCTCCGGATCGTGCGGAGCCCTGGATTGCCACGGCTTCGCCTTGCAGCGACGGGCGGGCGACGAGACCGATCAAACGGATGACATCGGACGCACGTCCCGTCAGCCGAGAGGCCCGCGCCCGGCCTCCCTCACTCGGCTCCCGCGAACATCTCGTCGAAGGAGTAGCCGGAGCCGCGCACCGTGCGGATCGGGTCGCTCTGGCGCGGGCGGTTGATCGCCTTGCGCAGGCGGCCGACATGGACGTCGACCGTGCGCTCGTCGATGTAGACGTCGTGGCCCCAGACGCCGTCGAGCAGCTGCTCGCGGGAAAAGACCCGGCCGGGGCTCTGCATCAGGTATTCGAGCAGCTTGAATTCGGTCGGCCCGAGATGGATCTCGCGGCCCTGGCGGCGGATGCGGTGGCTGACGCGGTCGAGCTCGATGTCGCCCGCCACCAGCATGTCGGCGACATGGGCGGGCTTGGCGCGGCGGAGCAGGGCGCGCACGCGGGCGAGCAGCTCGGGCACCGAGAACGGCTTGACCACGTAGTCGTCGGCCCCGGTGGAGAGGCCGCGCACGCGGTCGGCCTCCTCGCCCCGCGCCGTCAGCATGATGACGGGCAGCCGCTCCGTCTCGCGCCGAGCCCTGATGCGGCGGCACAGCTCGATGCCCGAGAGACCCGGCACCATCCAGTCGAGCAGGACGAGGTCGGGGGTCATCTCGTGCAGGCGCAGATCCGCCTCGTCGCCGCGGATCGCGACATCGACCGCGAAGCCTTCCGCTTCGAGGTTGTAGCGCAGCAGGGTCGTCAGCGATTCCTCGTCCTCGACGATCAGGATGCGCGCACTCGTCATCGTCCGTCTTTCCATCCGTCGCGCCCGGCCTGCCCCGTCGGGGAACAGGCCGGAGACGCCCCTTTTCCGCTTCGCGCCCCGCCCGGCGGCGTCAGGCGCCCGGCGTCACCGTCGCGTAGTTCGAAGCGTCGTTCTTGGGCCGCTCGCCGGCCGGCGTCTCACCGGTGACGAGGTATTCGATCGTCTCCGCCACGTTGGTGGTGTGGTCGCCGATGCGTTCCACGTTCTTGGCGCAGAACAGGAGATGCGTGCAGAACGAGATGTTGCGCGGATCCTCCATCATGTAGGTCAGGAGTTCGCGGAACAGCGAGTTGTAGAGCGCGTCGATGGCGCTGTCGCGCTCCCAGACCTCGTGGGCGGCGGCCACGTCGCGGCTGGCATAGGCGTCGAGCACGTCCTTGAGCTGCTCCTGCACGAGGTCGCTCATGTGCTGGACGCCGAGCACGATCTTCTGCGGCTGCGCCTGATCGCTGATCGCCACGACGCGCTTGGCGATGTTCTTGGAAAGATCGCCGATCCGCTCCAGGTCGCCCGAGACGCGGATGCCGGAGATCGTCTCGCGCAGGTCGATGGCCAGCGGCTGGCGCCGGGCGATGAGGAGGACGGAGCGCTCCTCGATCTCGCGCTGGAGCGTGTCGAGGCGCTTGTCGGCGGCGATCACGGCCTGGGCCAGCACCGTATCCCGGCGCACCAGGGCCTCGGTGGCATCGGTCATCATCTTCTCGGCCACACCGCCCATCTCGGCGATCGACCGGCGCAGGTTCTCGAGGTCGGTGTCGTAGGAAGAGACGATGTGCTCGGCCATGTCGCGAATTTCCCGATCAGGCAGTCGGACGAGGGCGCTCTCGAACCGGATCGGACGCTGGTCCGGCGGCGGAGGGCGCGTCAGAACGAGGACGCAAGGGGGGTCGCGACGGCACCGCAGTCGCGACCGGGCTTAACCGAAGCGGCCGGTGATGTAGTCCTGGGTCTGCCGCTTGGCCGGGTTCATGAAGATCTTCGAGGTCGCGTCGAACTCGATCAGCTCGCCGAGATACATGAAGGCGGTGAACTGCGAGATGCGCGCGGCCTGCTGCATGTTGTGCGTCACGATGACGATCGTGAACTCCGCGCGCAGCTGCTCGATCAGTTCCTCGATGCGGCCCGTCGAGATCGGGTCGAGCGCCGAGGTCGGCTCGTCGAACAGGATGACCTCGGGACGCTGGGCCACGGTGCGGGCGATGCACAGGCGCTGCTGCTGGCCGCCGGACAGGCCGGTGCCGGACTGCTTCATCTTGTCCTTCACCTCGTCCCAGAGCGCCGCCTTGCGCAGCGACTCCTCCACGCGCCCGTCCAGCTCGGACTTGGGCAGCTTCTCGTAGAGGCGCAGGCCGAAGGCGACGTTGTCGTAGATCGACATCGGGAAGGGCGTCGGCTTCTGGAACACCATGCCGACCCGCGAGCGCAGCTCGTTGAGATCGACCCTGGAGTCGAGGACGTTCTGCCCGTCGAGCAGGATCTCACCCTCGGCGCGCTGCTCCGGATAGAGGCTGTAGATCCGGTTGAAGGTGCGCAGCAGCGTGGACTTGCCGCAGCCGGACGGCCCGATCAGCGCGGTGACCTGCCGGTCCCGGAAATCGAGGTTGATGTCCTTCAGGCCGTGGAAGCTGCCGTAGTAGAAGTTGAGTCCTTTGACGGCGATGCGCACGGGCGCCTTGACGTCGGCCGGGCTGCGGCCCTCGAATTGACTGCGGATCGCGGGGGAGGCGCTCATCGGATCTCTCGTCGGTGGGAGGTCTGTGCCGGGGCCGTCTCAGCGCGCCCGCTGGTCCTTGATCACGAAGCGGGCCACCACCGACAGGGCGAGGATGGTGACGGTGATCAGGAGCGCGCCCGACCAAGCCAGGCTCTGCCAGTTGGGGTAGGGCGAGAGGGCGAACTGGTAGATCATCACGGGCAGGTTCGGGACGCCGCCGAGCAGGTTGGCGTTGAACCAGCTGTTGTTGTTGAGCGCCGTGAACAGCAGCGGGGCGGTCTCGCCGGCGATGCGGGCCAGAGCCAGGATGATGCCGGTGACGATGCCCGCGCTCGCCGCGCGCCAGGTGATGGCGCGGATGACGAGGGAGCGGGGCGCGCCGAGCGCCGCGCCGGCCTCGCGCATCGGACTGGGCACGAGGCGGAGCATGTCCTCGGTGGTGCGCACGATGACCGGCGTGGCGATGATGGCGAGCGCCACCGCGCCGGCCCAGCCCGAATAGGTGCCCATCGGCCGGACCATCAGGGTGTAGACGAACAGGCCGATCAGGATCGAGGGCGCCGAGAGCAGCACGTCGTTGAGGAAGCGGATGACGTCGGCGAGCTTCGAGGTCCGGCCGTACTCGGCCAGGAAGGTCCCGGCCATCAGCCCGATCGGCGTGGCGATGACGATGCCCAGGAACGTCATGATCAGGCTGCCGAGGATGGCGTTGGCGATGCCGCCGCCCTCGGAGCCCGGCCCCGGCGTCGGCGCCGTGAACAGGGCGGGCGAGAAGCCCTTCAGGCCCTCGACGATCAGCATGAGAAGGATCGACCCGAGCACGACGATGCCGAGCCCGGTGGCGATCGTGCTCGCGAGGATCAGCGCGCGGTCGGCGACGCGGCGGCCGGAGCGCACGCGGCTGGCCGTCGGGGCGCGGCCGGCCGTCGCGATGGGGTTGCTGGCGTCCATGGATCGGCGTCCTCAGGCTTGGACAGTCTCGGGCGATCGTCGCGGGCGAGGTGGCTCGGGCCGGTTCGGTTCAGGCGGCCTCAGGCCACCTTCGTCCGCCGCACCAGGAGGCGGGCGATGATCAGCACGAAGAAGGTGATGATGAAGAGCAGGCAGCCGAGCGCCATCAGCGAGGAGAGCTGAAGCCCGTCGGCCTCGTTGAACTCGTTGGCGATGCGCGAGGCGATGGTCGAGCCGGGATCGAAGATCGAGGCGGAGAGGCGGTTGGCGTTGCCGATCACGAAGGTGACCGCCATGGTCTCGCCCAGCGCCCGGCCGAGACCGAGCATGATCGCGCCGATGATCGAGACGGAGGCCTGGGGCACCAGCACGTAGCGCACGACCTCCCAGGTGGTGCAGCCGATGCCGTAGGCGCTCTCGCGCAGCACGGTCGGGATTTGGTCGAGCATGTCGCGGGTTATCGAGGCCACGAAGGGCACGATCATGATGGCGAGGATGATACCGGCGGTCAGCACGCCGACGCCCGAGGGGATGCGGGCGTAGAAGAGGGTGCCGAGGATCGGGATGCCCTCGACCAAGTTCGAGACCGGCACCTGCACGAAGCGGGCGAAGAGCGGGGCGAACACGAACAGGCCCCACATGCCGTAGATGATGCTGGGCACCGAGGCGAGCAGCTCGATGGTCATCGCCACCGGCTTGCGCGCCCAGCCGGGGCAGAGCTGCGTCAGGTAGACGGCGATGCCGAGGGAGATCGGCACGCCGATGATCAGGGCCAGCATCGCGGCGGCGACCGTGCCGATGACCGCGGGCAGGGCGCCGAACTGCTCGGTGCCGATGTTCCAGGCACTGGAGGTGAGGAAGCCGAAGCCGAACTCCGAGAAGGCCGGCCACGCGCCGTAGATGATCGAGCCGAGGATGCCGGCGAGCACCAGGAGCACGAACAGGGCAGCGGCGTAGGAGGCTCCGTGGAAGAGGCGGTCGGCGCCCTTGCTCGGAGCGATACGGGCTACTCCGCTGTCGCGGTCTACGGCGAGGGTCTGGGTCAAGGCGGTCATCCGCGGAGGCTCTTCGGCTGGTGAGCGTTTAGCGCGCCGTCGCGCGCGAGGCGAGCGGACCAGTTCGGGAAGGGCCCTCTTCCACCTGGGAAGAGGGCCCTTCTCTTTCGCTTAGTTGCCGGTGAAGGCGGCCTTGCCGTCCTTGCCCTTGATCGTCTTCCACTCGTCGTGGATCAGGGCGACGACGTTGTCGGGCAGCGGCACGTAGTCGAGCTCGGTCGCGAGCTTGTCGCCGTTCTTGTAGGCCCAGTTGAAGAACTTCAGCACCTCGGCGGACTTGGCCGGATCCGCCGGCTCCTTGTAGACGAGAATGAAGGTGGCGGCGGTGATCGGCCACGCATCTTCACCCGCCTGGTTGGTCAGGGCGATGCCGAAGCCGGGGGTCGACTTCCAGTCGGCGCTGGCGGCGGCGGCCTGGAAGGCCTTGTCGTCGGGCTGCGGGAACTTGCCGGCCTTGTTCTCGATGAGGGCGTAGGCGAGCTTGTTCTGCTTGGCGTAGGCCGACTCGACGTAGCCGACCGAGTTCGGGACCTGCTTGACGGTGGCGGTCACGCCCTCGTTGCCCTTGCCGCCCTGACCGACCGGCCAGCTCACGGTGGTGGCGGCACCGAATTCCTTCTTCCACGGTTCGGAGACCGAGGAGAGGTAGGTGGTGAAGATGTTGGTCGTGCCGGAGGCGTCCGAGCGGTAGACCGGGGTGATGTTCGCGTCGGGCAGCTTGAGGCCGTCGTTGAGCTTGGCGATCTTCGGGTCCGACCACTTCTGGATCTTACCGGCATAGATGTCGGCCAGGAGCTCACCGGTCAGCTTGAGCTTGCCCGGCTCGAGGCCGGCGATGTTCACGACCGGGACGACGCCGCCCATCACGGTGGGGAACTGGACGAGGCCGTCCTTCTCGAGCTGGGCCGGCTTCAGCGGCGCGTCGGTCGCGCCGAAATCGACCGTCTTGGCCTGGATCTGCTTGATGCCGCCGCCGGAGCCGATGGACTGATAGTTGAGACCGGTGCCGGTCTCCTTGCGGTAGGCTTCGGCCCATTTCGAGTAGACGGGGAAGGGGAAGGTGGCGCCGGCGCCGGTGATGTCGGCGGCCATGGCCGAGGTCGCGAGCTGAGCGGCAGCGAGGCCGACCGCCAAGGCGTAAGCGAAGGGTTTCACAAGCATCTCCGTAAGGTGTCGGGCGCATTGTCGGGGCCGGCCCTGGTCTTGGACCGGTCTCGCGGCGACGCTGCTGCCAACTAGTGCACCGACGCGCCGCCTCTATGACGACCACATGACGGTGACATGACAGCCCCCGGAAAGGCGGAATTTCACTGAGGATGGGACCGCTTGCGGCTCTCCGGCGTTATCCGGAATGGTGCCCGCGGCAGCCGCCTCCGGGGACGATCCCGGCGGGCCTCGGTCCCCGGGAGATCCGGCGAGGGCGGTGGCCTGCGGGAAAGAGTTCGAGGAGACCGTCGGCGTGACGGAGCCGTATTCAACGCGCGAGAAGGAAGCCCGGCTCGATCCGGCCGACCCTCAGGAGGCGGCCTATCTGGCGCTGCATGCCGAGCGGGCGGCGCTCGAGGAGGAGCTGACGCGGCAGCAGCAGCGTCAGCGTTTCGGCAGCAACGAGCAGGAGATCGCCTCGGCGCGCGCGACAGAATCCTCCCTTCTGAAGGACCTCGATCGGGTTCTGACCATGATTCGCGCCGCGGAGATCCGGCGCCAGCAGCCGATCGCCCGGCGCTGGCAGTGATCCCGGCCGATCGCCGAGCCGCCGGGCCTCCTGACGGGGCGACCGCTCACGGGCTACGGCGGCGGTCGCGCTCCTTCTGCCGCAGTTGCAGCAACAGCTCGACCTGAACATCCGTGATGGGCTGGGCGTCGCAGCGCTCGACGTAGACCTCGCGCAGAGCCTGCCCGATCCGGTCCCGGCTCTCGCCGTTCAGGGCAGGCATGGCGGCTTCGACGAGCGATCCGGCGGGGTAGTCCGTCGCGAGCTGTGCCATGACCTGACGAAGCCAAATCTGAAGGAACCGTATCGCAACCGGCAGGAAGGAGCGATGGTGGTTCAGATTGGACCAGGATGGTTAACAAAAGCTTACCGCGGACGGATTACTCCGTTTGCCCCTCCGAGCCGGCCTTGCCTCCCGTGCCGTGTTCGAGACGCGTCGGCCGTCGCGCTGTCCAATCGATAGAGACGCCAACCGCGGCGACCACGTCCCTCGGCAAAGGGCACCCGGAAGCGCCTCGGCGCGTGCTTTACCGATAACGCGCCCCGATCACCTCGTCCGTCCGCCACAGGGTGCAGCACACCTTGATGGGTTCGAGAGCCGAGGAACTCAGCATGAACACGTCGGGCACGAGCGATGTATCCAGAACGGTGATCTCGACGTCCTGTGCCGAGATGCCTCGCACCCAGCACCCGATCGAGGTGTGTTCATCGACCGCGATCAACCCGGCCTCGTCGGCCGTCGGTGCTGTGCTGAGCCGGAGTCCTGCATGCCTGGACATCGATGTCCTCACGTGATCATCGAAACGTGGCAGTTCCCCGATAAGATGCCGTTGCGTAGTTCCTTAAGATTCGAACGAACGGGCGTCGAAACCTGATCGTCCGCCCCTTTCAACAATTGAGGGCCGCGTCCGATCTTGTTGAAACGGCATGGGGTCCGCCGCCGTTCGTTCAGCGCAGGAGCCAGACGACGAGCCCGACAACCAGGGCGGCCGCGGCGATCACGCCGTAATAGGCGGGCATGACCCACCGGCCGGTGCCGTGACCGGTGCGCATCTCGGCAACCTTCTGGCGCTCGGGCCGGGTTTCCTGATCCCGGGCCAGCGCGACTCGCGACGGGGCTGCGGGCCTGCCGGCCGCCTCGTCGTCGGTGCCGAGGGGCGACAGGCCGGGATCGTGGGCAGGGATCTTGTCGCCGGTGCGGCCGGAGTCGATCTCGGCCTTCAACTGCGCGCTTGTCGGCTGCGCCGAAGCCGGAGGCGCCTCCGGCACGCGATCGGCGGGAGGAGGCGGTGTCTCGGAACGGAGTGCCATCGATCAACCACCTCTCTCGGATCGCCCCTGCCGGCTGCGGCCGGCCCCGCCGCTCTCCCCGCCGCCGCCCTGCGGACCGGCGCGCACGGGCTGATCGGCGTTGCCGCCGGCCGCGCTCGTGAAGAGGGGAAAGGTCTTCATGGCGGGGTCTGCGACGGCATCCACCGGGGAACCCGACGCTGCGATTTAAGATCCATCCGAGGGCAAGGCCGGCCGATCGCGGACCGATGGGGATACGGCCGCACCGTCAGAGACTTTACGCTCCGGCGTCGTCCGGGACCGCGGAGGACGCCCCAACCTGTCCGCCGCCCCGGACGCGAACGCAGCCGCGCGATGACCGAGAACCACCTGACGCTCGAACGCCTCCGGGCAACACCCCTCCCGATGCCGGAGGAGGGCAGCAAGGAGCAGCGCGGAACGATCCTCGTGGTCGGCGGGTCCGCGGAGGTTCCGGGCGCGGCCCTGCTGGCCGGCGTCGCGGCGCTCCGGTCCGGTGCCGGGCGCCTGCGCATCGCGACGGTCGGGAGCGCTGCCTCGGCGATGGCTCTCGCTCTGCCCGAAGCACGGGTCATCGGGCTTGCCGAGACGGAGGAGGGCGAGATCGCCCCGGCCGCAGCCGCGTCGCGCCTGCCGCCGCTGGCCGAGCGCTGCGAAGCGGTGCTGATCGGCCCCGGGCTGAGCGCCGGCACGACCGCGGACGCCATCTCCCGCACGCTCCTGTCGGCTCACGGGAGTGCCTCCCTCGTGATCGATGCGGGGATGATCGCCGGGCTCGCCGCCCAGGCGGAGGCGGTCCGAAGCTGTCGCGGCCGCGCGGTGATCACGCCGCATGCCGGCGAGATGGCCCGGCTTCTCGGCATGGACCGGAGCGCGGTCGAGGCCGATCCCCTCGCGGCGGCCCGCCGGGCCGCGGACCTGCTCGGATGCGTCGTGATCATGAAAGGCGCCGAGAGCTGGATCGTCGATCCCTCCGGTGGGTCCTGGCACTATGGCGGCGGCGGCGTCGGGCTCGCCACATCCGGCTCCGGCGATGTTCTGTCGGGCATCGTCGCGGGCCTCCTCGCGCGCGGCGCCGAGGCGGCCGTGGCGGCGGCCTGGGGCGTCTACCTGCATGGCCAGGCCGGACGGCTCCTGGCCGAACGGGTGGGACCGATCGGCTTCCTGGCACGCGAGATCGCCGACGCGATTCCAGCCCTCCTGCGCGAGGCCGAGGCGGGAACCGGGCCGTGAGCCGCGAGACCGGGAACAGCGCCGTAAGCGCGCGGGTTCTGCCTTACCTCACACCAGGGAGGGCGATCATGACGCCATCGGAGCCTGCCAAACCCGGCGATGACGCGCCGCCCGGAACGCCCGGCACGGGCGAGAACCTGTGCCCTCGATGCGGAGGAAGCGGTCGCGTGGAAGCCAAGAGCTGTCCGGACTGCAACGGCACCGGCAAGGTGATCTCCGGAATCGGCGGCGGCTGATCACCGCCGCCGACGGCGGCCTGCGGCGGCCGTCGGCCCGACAGCGAAACCTGGGAGGGTGTCCTACGACATCCGATCGGTCTTTTCGGGGCAGCGGATGTCGGCGGTGCGGGATCCCCTCGCGCCGGCGCGTGGGCTTGCGTGCAATCTCCGTCGAATCTCCGCTTCGAAACAGGCTCACGCAGCGCCCCGATCTGTGCTAGAACGAAAGCGGAACGCGAGGCGACCGCGGCATCCCGCCGGGAGCGCGGAAGCGGGCGGGCCCTGGTGAGGGAGAACGACGGTGACGATGCGGACGACCTACCTCGTGCAGACCTTCGTGCTGAAACGCAAACGCCTGTGTCCGGGCGATCAGCAGGTCTCGCCGACGGTGAGCGGTGCGCTGAAGCGGGCCGAGGCGATGGCCGCGCGGCTGCCGG
>NZ_BPRD01000206.1 GCF_022179745.1 Methylorubrum podarium | reverse complement strand
AAGGCACCGCACCGCCTCATCCTGAACCACCCCCACCTCCTGCCTCCTCCCCACAAGGGGGAGGAGCGGGGCGACGGCGGCCGAAGTGATCAACCGGAAACGGTATTATCGGTCGCGCCGCTGGATCGCTTCGCGCCGCTCGCGATAACGGCGCCCATGACAGAAAAGAATCACTCCGTCAGCGAGCGCGCCTCTTCCGGCAGCATGATCGGGATGCCGTCGCGGATCGGGTAGGCCAGCTTGGCGGAGCGGCTGATCAGCTCCTCGCGGGCGGAGTCGTATTCCAGCGGCTCCTTGGTCAGCGGGCAGACGAGGAGTTCGAGCAGGCGGGGATCGACCCGGGTCGCCTCGACGGGCGGGGCAGAGGTGTCGGCCATGGTTCGTGTCACTTCCGGTGGGCTGACTCGCGGCCGGCGGAACGGCCGGGAGACGTGAAAACTACTGCAGGGTCGGCTCGGAGCCGCTGGCGCGCACGAGTTCCATCTCGGTCACGGCGACCAGCACCTCGGCCCGCGTCTTGAGGTCGGGCGCCTCCAGCATCGCCTGCTTCTCGCGCACGCCGAACGGGCTCATCATGCAGAGCGCGTTGACCAGCGCCTCGTTCGGCGCCTCCTCGATGCCGGCCCAATCGACCTGGAGCTCGTTGGCCTCGATGAAGTTGCGCAGGGCTCGCAGCACGCCCTCGCGATCGACCGCCTCCTCGCCCGCCCGCGCCTCGAAATCCTGGGCGAAGGTCTCGTAGGACACCTGGCAGCGGCGGTAGGCGGTGGTGACGGCGAGTTCGCTCTCGACCCGGAAGCGGCTGACGCCGGTGAGCGAGATGAGGTAGCGCCCGTCGCCGGTCTCGGCGAACTGGCTGATCCGCCCGGCACAGCCGACGCGGTAGAGCCGGGGGCTGAGCGGCGAGCCGCCGCCCTCCGCGTCGGGCTGGATCATCCCGATGATCCGCTCGGAGCGCAGCGCGTCGTCCACCATGGCGAGGTAGCGCGGCTCGAAGATGTTGAGCGGCATCTGCCCCCGCGGCAGCAGCAGCGCCCCCGGCAGCGGGAAGATCGGAATGATGGCGGGGCAATCCGCCGGCGACTTGCAGCTCGGCTGCGGACTCATGCGCGGCTTTCCTGCTGAGGGAGGGGGCGGCGGGTGCCCCGTCCGGCTTCGGTCGCCGTCACGCTCTCGCGGGGATTTTGCCTCACGAGAACAGCAGCGTCGAGAGTTGGCGGCGTCCGCGGATCGCGGCCGGGTCCATCAGGCCCCAGGCCTCGAAGAACTGCAGCAGCTGCTTGCGCGCGGCGTCCTCGTTCCAGGTCCGGTCGGCGCGGGCGATGGCGACGAGCTGGTCGACCGCCTCGTCGCGCTTGCCGGCGGCGTTGAGGCCGAGGGCGAGGTCGAACCGGGCCTGGAAGTCGTTCCCGTCGGCCTCGATCCGCTTCTGCAGGCCGGCGAGGTCGCCCAGGCTCTCGGCCTGATCGGCGAGTTCGAGGGCCGCGCGCACGCCCGCGAGCAGCGGGTCGTCGGCCTTGTCCGCGGGCACCATGGCGAGAACCTGCCGGGCGTTCTCGGTCTCGCCGAGTTCGAGCTGGGTCTTGGCCAGCCCGGCGATGGCCTTGAGGTTCTCCGGCTCCTCGCGCAGCACCGCGGCGTAGAGTTCGGAGGCCGAGGCGAGGTCGCCGGCCGAGGCGACGGCGGCGGCCTCTTCGAGCACCTGATCGATCTCGGAGGGGCCGGCGAGCCGGTCGACGAAGGCGCGCACCTCGGTTTCCGGCACGGCGCCCATGAAGGCGTCCACCGGGCGGCCGCGGTCGATCGCGATCACGGCGGGAATCGATTGCAGGCCGAGCTGCTGGCCGATCTGCTGCCAGACGCCCGGATGCTCGTCGATGTTGAGCTTGGCGAGCTTCACCCGGCCGCCGGCCGCCCGCACCACCTTCTCGAGGACCGGCGTGAGCTGCTTGCACGGGCCGCACCAGGGCGCCCAGAAATCGACGATCACCGGCTGGTTCATCGATTCGGCGATGACGTCCTGCCGGAAGCCCGCCGTGGTGGTGTCCTTGATGAGGCCGTCGGCGGGAGCGCCGGCGGCGGCGTTGGCTTCGAGCATGGAGCCCTCGAACAATCACAAAAACGCACGTCGGTGCGTGCCGCGCAGGTTCGCACCGCACCGGCCCGTTACATGGGGCTTCGCGACGCAGCTGACCAGACGTTTTCGAAGGGCCGCCGGGAACGAATTCGGGGCGATCGCTTGAAAGCGATCACCCTTATTTTTCGCTGGCCTCAGTCGCCGGCGCCCGCCTCCGCGGGCTCAGGCTATCGCTCCGCGCGGCGCTCTTCGCGCCGCGAAGCCGCTTGAGCGGGTTCGAGCGATAGCCCTGAACGGATTCCCGCTCAGGGCTTGGGCGCGCTGGCCGGCCCCTCCTTCGGGGCGTCCTTCGCCGGGCCTGCGGCCCCCTCCTTGCCCGGCTCCGCGCCGGGTTTGGCATCGGTGACGAACACGCCCGCATAGGTCTTGCCCTGCGCATTCGCCTCGCAGGCGATCATCGTCTTGCCCGGCTCGGGCCGCGAGAACTTGCAGGCGCCGACCGCGGGGGTGGGACTGCGGACGATGCCCTCCTTGTTCTTCATGCCCGCCACCACGAGGCTGATCGGCTGCAGCTGCTCGGTTTCCTCGGTCTGCTCGTGCTGCGCCCCGGAGCCGCTGAAGCTCAGGGTCTGACCGTCCCAGGCGGCGAAGTCGAAGGTCGTGCGCCCGCGCGAGACCGTGTTGACGAGCTGCTCCTTGCAGTTCTGGGTGACGTCGAGGCCGCCGATCACCAGACGCTCGCAGCGGCCGGTCATCGTCACCTCCGCCCCCTGCTGGGCCGTGGCCGGGCCGGCGGCCAGCAGGCCGAGGAGCGCGAGAAGCGGGGCGCGCGAGAGGGTCGTCATGGCGTGGGGTTCCTCCTGGTCGGCACTCGGTGCCGCGTGTCGCGATGGATATTTCCCGAGCTGCGGCCGGTTCAACCGCCGAAGCGCAGGGCGCGATCGTTGGGCGCATCGAAGTGGAGTTCGGGGCCGAGCGGCACGATCCCCGTCGGATTGATGCCGGCATGGCTGCCGTAATAGTGGCGCTTGATCTGGTCGAGGTTCACAGTCTCCGCCACGCCGGGCAGGGCGTAGAGGTCGCGAAGGTAGTTCGAGAGGTTGGGGTAGTCCGCGATCGGGCGCCGGTTGCACTTGAAGTGCCCGACATAGACCGCGTCGAACCGCACCAGCGTGGTGAACAGGCGGATGTCGGCCTCGGTCAGCGACGATCCGCAGAGGTAGCGCTGCCGGTCGAGCCGGTCGTCGAGCGCGTCGAGCTCGGCGAACAGGGCGGTGAAGGCCTCTTCGTAGGCGTCCTGCGTGGTGGCAAAGCCCGCCTTGTAGACGCCGTTGTTGACCCGGTCGTAGACGCGCGCGTTGACCGCATCGATCTCGGCCCGGAGGGCCTCCGGGTAGAGGTCCGGCCCCTCCGCGCCGAAGGCGTCGTTCAGCATGCGGATGATCTCGGCCGATTCGTTCGAGACGATGGTCCGGCGCGCCTTGTCCCACAGCACCGGCACGGTCACGCGGCCGGAATAGTCGGGCTTGGCGCGGACATAGATCTCGTAGAGCCGCTCGGCGCCGAACAGCGGCTCGGCGGTCGAGCCCGGCACGCCGCCCTCCTCCTCGGCCCGAAACACCCAGCCCTCCTCGCGCATGTACGGCGAGACCACCGAGACGGTGATGGCCGCCTCCAGACCCTTGAGCCGGCGGACGATCAGCGTGCGGTGGGCCCAGGGGCAGGCGAGCGCGACGATGAGGTGGTAGCGCCCCGCCTCGCCCGCGAACCCGCCCTCCCCCGAGGGGCCGGGGGCGCCGTCGGGCGTCACCCAGTTGCGGAAGGCGGCGGCCGAGCGCTCGAAGCGCCCGCCGGATTTGGCGGTGTCGTAGCCCCTGTCGTGCCACGCGCCCTCGACCAGCAAGCCCATCCCGAACGATCCTCTCGCGCTGCGCAGGGAGTGAGATGGGGGAGTCGGCCGCCGGGGGAAGTCTGCGGCAAGGATCCGGCGAACGGATCCCGCCGATCGATCCCGCGAAGGATCTCGGATCTCCCATGCGCGGTTCCGGGCTGGTGGTCGGGACCCGCCTGTCCCAGATAGCCCGCCGACCGCCGCCACCGTGTCCGGAGCCTGCCGATGTCCGCCCGCCTGTTCGAGCCCCTGCGCCTGGACGCCCTGGAGCTCGAGAACCGCATCATCATCGCGCCGATGTGCCAGTACTCGGCGCTGGCCGGTGCGGCGACCGACTGGCACCTGATGCATCTCGGCCAGCTCGCGCAGTCCGGGGCCGGGCTCCTCACCCTGGAGGCGACGGCGATCTCGCCCGAGGCGCGGATCTCGCCCGGCGATCTCGGCCTCTACGACGACGCCACCGAGCGGGCGCTGGCCCGGGTGCTCGACGCCGTGCGCGGCGCCGCACCGATCCCGGTGGCGATCCAGATCAACCATGCCGGCCGCAAGGCATCGAGCCGCGCCCCCTGGGAGGGCGGCGCGCAGATCGCGCCGGAGGCCGTCGACGGCTGGCTCACCGAGGCGCCCTCGGCGATCCCCCACGCGGCGAGCGAGGTGCCGCCGCACGCCCTCGACGCGGAGGGCTTGAAGCGGGTGCGCGAGGGCTTCGTCGCCACGGCGAAGCGCGCCATGCGGCTGGGCATCGACGGCGTCGAGCTGCACGGTGCCCACGGCTACCTGCTGCACCAGTTCCTGTCGCCGCTCTCCAACCGCCGCGAGGACCAGTACGGCGGCAGCCTGGAGAACCGGATGCGCTTCCCTCTCGAATGTTTCGAGGCGGTGCGCGAGGCCGTGCCCGCGGGCAAGCCGGTCTGGATGCGGGTCTCGGCGACGGACTGGGTCGAGGAGGGCTGGGACCTCGACCAGACGGTGGAGCTCGCCCGCGCCCTCGGACGCCGCGGCGCGGCCGCCATCCACGTCTCGACCGGCGGCCTCTCGACCGCCCAGAAGATCCCGCTGGGGCCGGGCTATCAGGTGCCCTTCGCCGAGCGGATCAAGGCGGAGACCGGACTCACCACCATCGCGGTCGGCCTCATCACCGAGCCGCGCCAGGCGGAGACCATTCTGGCCGAGGGCAAGGCCGACGCGGTCTCGCTCGCCCGCGCGATGCTCTACGATCCCCGCTGGCCCTGGCACGCCGCGGCCGAACTCGGGGCGCAGGTGCGGGCGCCGAAGCAGTACTGGCGCAGCCAGCCGCACCAGTACAAGGATCTGTTCAAGAGCGCGGCCTTCGGGCAGCGATAGCGCCTGCTCCAGAGCATCGTCCTGGAGATCGAATCCAGGACGATGTTTTAGGTCTTTGAATTTGCATCGTCTTTTTCCGAAAGCCGGCAGCCACCTTTCGGGACGATGCTCTACTTGCCGACGGCCCCCACCAGCGGCCCGAGCGGGCGGCTGAGGTCGGAGCGGCCGAGGCCGGGCGCGTAGAGGCTCGACACGCTGCCGTCGAGGAACAGGGCGTTGCGGCAGCCGAGGCTGTCCTTGAACAGGCGGGCGAAGGCGCCGAAGGTGACGGGGCGCTCCGAGATCGCGAACACCGCCACGCGCCCGCCGTCGCGGACGCCGACGCCGTTGCGGATCTTCTGGCTCGGGCCGTCCGCCGAGATCTTCGGGTGGACCTTGCCGTCGATCACCAGCATCGGCCCCGATTGCGTGGCGAAGTCGGGGGCCGGCTTGGCCCGCAGGTAGCGGGGGGTGTCGAGCACGCCGGCCCGGTCGCCCTTCACGTAGAAGACGCCGTTCGGCTTGAGGTGGAAGTTGCCCGGCCCGTTAGCGGTGGAGACGCCCTTCATCTCGCGCCCCTCCTCGACATAGAGCCCGACCGGGGCCTGCCCCTTGTCGTACATGCCGGCATTCATCGCGAAGCTGAGGCGTTGGCCCTGCCGCTCGGCGAGACCCGACAGCGAGCCGTAGGGCAGCCCGTCCGCGCCGAGCCAGAACAGCCGCACGCGCTCGCGCCGCAGATCGACGGTGCAGACCGTGTAGGGCTGGCCTTCGAACTCGACCGCCTGGCACGGCCCCTTGGCCGGAGCGGTGACCGCCGTCGCGGCGGCCGGTTGCGCCCGGGCCGGCGCCGATGCGAGCGGGCCGAGGGCGGCGACGAGAACGGGAACGAGAACGGCGAGGCGGCGCGTCACGGGCGGGCGGTTCCTGTCTGGCGGCCGCCTGCCCGGAGCAGGCTCGGCCGTGTGCGCCCTCCTCGCGCGAAAGCATGGCAGCATTCAAGCGGACATCATCGGCGCTCTCTTCCCGATCGCCGGCACGGCCGCGCCGCCTTCGGGACCAGAGGTCGCAGGGACCGATTTTTCCCGCCGAGCGTTCAAAGCCAACGGGGGATGGCGAAATTCTCTCTCGGGAGACGATCTGATGAAAAGGGTTGTTCTGGCATCGGCCGCGATGGTGGGCGCGCTGATGATGATCCCGGCAACCGCCGATGCCCGTCCGGGCTTCGGCGGCTTCCACGGCGGTGGGTTCGGCGGCGGGTTCCGCGGTGGCGGCTTCGGCGGGTTCCGGGGCGGCGGCTTCGGCGGTCCGCGCTTCGGCGGCGGGTTCGCCGGCCGGGGCGGCTTCTATCGCGGGGCCGGCTTCGGCGGCTGGCGCGGCGGCTATGGCGGCTGGCGCGGTGGCTACGGCTACCGGCGCGGCATCGGCCTCGGCGGTGTCGGCCTCGGGCTCGGCCTGGGCCTCGCCGCGGGCGGGCTCTACGGCGCCTATGGCGGCTACGGCTATCCCTACGGCTACGGCGGATGGGGCAGCCCCTACGGCTACTCGACCGTCGGCTACGACCCCTATTACGGCGGCGGCTGCTACACCGTCCCGCGCCTGCGCTGGACGCCCTGGGGCTATCGCCGGGTCCTTGTCGAGCGCTGCTACTGATCAGCTAATCGGTTACGGAACGACGAGGGGCCGCACGCGGCCCCTCTTCTCTTCGCACAACATCAGCGCCGCTTCGCCTCGTCCCGCCGCATCGGCATGGCGTCGATGGTCGAGAACAGGCGCTGCGGCGCGATCGGCTCCTCCGAGGTGAGCTTGGCGCCGCCGTCCTTGCCGACGAGGACCGCCCGGAAGGCATCGCCCGGCAGGCCGAGACGACGGCGCAGGGCCACCGCGTCGGCCCCCGGTCCCACCGCCTCGACCGTGACGAGATCGCGCTCGGACGCTCCCGTCCGCGCGGAAGCGAGGGCCTGCCGTTGCGCCGCGAGGCGCGGGTCGCCCGCATCGCCCGCCGCCAGGACGAGGACCCGCGCCTTCCAGCGGTAGCCCGCCAGCGGATCCTCCCCCGCCGCCCCGGCGGGGCCGGCCGCCAGCACCGCCGCGGTCAGGGCCGCCATCCTCCACGCCATCGCGCATCTCCGCCCAGTGCTGCCTCGCGAAGGCCGCCTCGCCGAGGCCGTCTTGCATTGCCGGAATCAGCGCGCGACCCATCTGCCCGGTTCCGTCTCGAACAACGCCGGAGCGCGCCATGGCCCTCGTCAACCGTCGGATCGTGCTGGCCGCGCGCCCGCACGGCGAGCCGAAGCCCGAACATTTTCGCCTCGAGGAGGGGCGCCTTCCGGCCCCGAAGGAGGGGGAGGTCCTGCTGCGGACCCGCTGGCTCTCCCTCGATCCCTACATGCGTGGGCGGATGAGCGCGGCGAAATCCTACGCCAAGCCGGTCGAGATCGGCGAGACCATGGTCGGCCAGACGGTGAGCGAGGTGGTCGCCTCGGAGAACCCGGCCTTCGCCGAGGGCGACCTCGTGCTGGCCAATGCCGGCTGGCAGGACTTCGCCGTCTCGGACGGGCGCGGCCTGCGCCGCCTCGACCCTGCCGACGGGCCGCCGAGCCAGGCTCTCGGCATCCTCGGCATGCCCGGCATGACCGCCTATGCCGGCCTCCTCGAAATCGGCCGGCCGCAGCCGGGTGAGACCGTCGTGGTCGCTGCCGCCACCGGACCCGTCGGCTCCCTCGTCGGCCAGATCGCCCGCATCAAGGGCGCGCGGGCCGTCGGCATCGCCGGGGGCGCGGAGAAATGCGCCTACCTCACCGAGACGCTCGGCTTCGACGCGGCGGTCGATCACCGCGCCGACGACTTTCCCGAGGCGCTCTCCCGCGCCTGCCCCGAGGGGATCGACGTGTATTTCGAGAATGTCGGCGGCGCCGTGTTCGACGCGGTGCTGCCGCTCCTCAACGACTTCGCGCGGGTGCCGGTCTGCGGCCTCGTCGCGGGCTACAACCTGAGTGAACTGCCCCCCGGCCCCGACCGCTCGCCGGTGCTGATGCGCGCCATCCTCACCAAGCGGCTGACATTGCGCGGTTTCATCGTCTGGGATTTTGCCGCGATGCAGGGCGACTTCCTGCGCGACGTCGGCGGCTGGCTGCGGGCCGGACGGGTCAAGGCGCGGGAGGACGTGGTCGAGGGACTGGAAAACGCTCCCACCGCCTTCGCCGGGATGCTGAAGGGCGCCAATTTCGGCAAGCTCGTGGTCAAGGTGTCCTGACGCGAACCAGGCTCCGGCGAGCGCGACGGCGCTTGTCGGACTGAAAGAACAGATATAGAACATTTACGAGGGCGCGGCCGCGGTGGTTAGCGTGCACAAGCGTCGCCGACGGCTTGCCCGGCAGGGCGCCATGCTCAAGAGTCGCGGCCTTCGCGGGCGTCACGAAAAAATGCCCTGTGAGATCGGTTCGAATGGAGAGATGAGATGGCGGGCAGCGTCAACAAGGTGATTCTGGTCGGCAATCTCGGGCGCGATCCCGAGACCCGGCGCCTGGCCTCGGGCGACCCGGTGGTGAACCTGCGCATCGCGACGTCGGAGTCCTGGAAGGACAAGATGTCGGGCGAGCGCAAGGAGAAGACCGAGTGGCACTCGGTCGTGATCTACAACGAGAACCTCGCCCGCGTGGCCGAGCAGTACCTGCGCAAGGGCTCGAAGGTCTACATCGAGGGCCAGCTCCAGACCCGCAAATGGGCCGACCAGTCGGGCGTCGAGAAATACACGACCGAGGTGGTGCTCCAGCGCTTCCGCGGCGAGATGACGATCCTCGACGGCCGCGGCGGGGGCGGCGGCGACTTCGCGGGCGAGGACGAGGGCGGTGGCCAGATCAGCCGCGGCGGCGACCGGGGTGGCGACCGCGGCGGACGCGACGAGTACGGCGGCGGACGCTCCGGCGGCGGCGACCGCCGGCCTTCCTCGGGCGGCGGCGGCAAGCCCAACTACGACCTCGACGACGACATCCCGTTCTAGGATTTTCGAGACCGGGGACGGCTCGACGGGGGGATCGGCGCGGACAGCGCCGGTCCCCCCGTCGAGCCGTC
>NZ_BPRD01000205.1 GCF_022179745.1 Methylorubrum podarium | reverse complement strand
GTTCACGTCGATCTCGAAACTGCCCTCCCGAAGACGCCCGACCACCGCCCCGCCAGCCGTCGTCAGCACGCCCTGCGCGTTCGCGGTCAGCTCGGCGTAGGGCTGCGGCGTCCCGGTCGCCGGATCGGGCCGGGTCAGCGTGACCCGGGCCCCGCCGGGGGCGGCCGGATCGAAGCGATAGTCGAGGCCCGGCGCCAGAGACCCGTTCGCCGGCGTCGATCCCTGGGATTGACCCGTCAGCACCGCCACGCCGGCACCGACGAGACTTCCGAGCAGGGCCGCGAGACCCACCGGGCCGATCGGCGGCACACGGGCCACCGTGCCCAGGCGCGCGGCTCCGGCCAGCAGGCCCGGCGGCGGGCGCAAGGTCAGAGGGGGAGCGATCGAAACGGGCGCGGTCGCGGCGGCGGCCGGCGGCGGCGCGGCCTCGGGGTCGGGCGCGGGCAGTGGAGCAACACTCCCCGGATCCGGGACCGGCTGTGGGGGTGCGGGCACCTGCGGCGGTTGCGGTGCCGGCTCCGGAACCTGTGGCGTCGCAGGCGCTTGGACCGGCGCTGGCACCTGCGCCGTCTCGGAAAAGTTCGGCGGCAGAATTGGCCCCGTCACCGGCGGGGCGGCGAACATCGCCGCGCGCTGGGCGTTGGCGGCCTCGAAGCCCGCGCCGAGCTGCGCCCGCTGCGCCGCGTTGCGGGCCGCGTTGGCCGCGTCGAACCCGGCATTGATGCTGTTGCTGGCGTTCAGCGTCGCCGAGAAGGCGCTCTGCGTCGCCGCCATCTGCCGGTTGATCTGATGGAAACCCTGGATCGGGTCGCCGTAGCTGCCGTCACCCGGCAGGGCGCCCCCGCCGCTGACGCTGATCTCCGGAAGCGTGACGGAAGCCGTCCCGCCGGCCGTTGCCGGCCCCGATGGCGTCGAGGCGAAGTTCGAGATCCCGCCGCTCATGCGTGTCTCCTCGCTGCCGACGGACACACGTAAAACGGGTAAGCTGACGACAACCTGTCGGACCGGATTCTTTTCGAAAGGCGTCGGGCGCGTCTCGACCCGGATCAGGCCGCCCGCGCCCGCCGGGACGAGGACGCCTCGGCCGCGGCCTTGCCGTCGCCGAGGTTGACGGCGGCGAGCGTGTCCATGCCGCGGCTCGCGGGGAAGGTGACGATCACCTCGGTGCCCTCGCGCGGCTTCGACTTGAGCTGGAAGCCGCCGCCGTGGAGGTCGATCAGGCCCTTCACGATCGGGAGCCCCAGGCCGGAGCCCTGCTCGGCGGTCTTGATCGCCAGCGAGCCGCGCCCGAACGAGGACATCACCGTGCCGAGCTCGTCCTCGGGGATGCCGGGCCCGGAATCCTTGACGCTGACATATTGCCCCCCCGACGAGGTCCAGCCGACCTTGATCGTGATCTCGCCGCCCGGCGGCGTGAACTTCACCGCGTTCGAGAGCAGGTTGAGCACGATCTGGCGCAGCGCCCGCTCGTCCGCCCAGAGCCGCGGCAGGGAATCGTCGATGAGGCTCGTGAAGGTCTGGCCCTTGCTGCGGGCGCGCAGGGTCATCATGTGGCGGCATTCCTCGACCGTGTGGGCGAGCTGCACCGCCTCCTCGCTCAGGTCGTAGCGCCCGGCCTCGATGCGCGAGAGGTCGAGGATCTCGTTGATGAGGTTCAGGAGGTGCATCCCGCTGTCGTGGATGTCGGTGGCGTATTCCCGGTAGGCCGGGGCGGCGTGGGCGCCGAACACCTCGTTCTTCATCACCTCCGAGAAGCCGAGGATGGCGTTCAAGGGCGTGCGCAGCTCGTGGCTCATGGTGGCGAGGAAACGGGACTTGGCGAGGTTCGCCTCCTCCGCCCGCCGCCGGGCCTCGTCGGAATTGGCCTTGGCCTGTTCGAGTTCGGCGAAGATCGCGTCCTTCTCCGCCCGCGATTGCAGGGTGCCGACGGCGGAGGCGTAGAGGCGCCGCGCCAGCCCGGCGAAGAAGAGCTGGCTCGCCACCGTCATCGCGACGAGGAGCATCGTGTCCATGTCGCGGGAGAAGAGGAGCAGCGACAGGGCCGCCAGCATCAGCGGCAGCAGGCCGGACAGGGCGGCGACGGGCACGGTCGCGGCGAGCATCGTCGTCACCGCCGCGACGATGACGAGGCCGAACAGCGCGAGGGTGCGGGAATCCGGGACGCCGACGAGCAGCAGCATCGCCCAGGCGAGGCTCTGGCCGAACTCGGCGGCGATGAAGAGGCGTCCCCAGCGCCGGAGCGGCAGGGTTCCCGGCTCCTGCCGCAGGAAGCGGCGGCTCAGGAGCAGCATCAGCGCGGTGGCGGCGAGCGCCCCGGCCGTCCAGAACGCCGCCGTCACGGCCGGCACCCAGATCGTGGAGGCACCCGCCACCACGAGCGCCAGGACGAGGAGCGGGATGCCCGCGCCGAGCCGGTACTGCGCGTAGAGGCGCAGCAACTCGTAGTCGAAGGCCCGCTCCAGGCCGCTCGTGGAGGTCAGCCGCTCCCGGGCCGAGCGCATGTCGCGCGCGATGCCGCGGCGCTTGGCCACCTCCTGCGAGGAGGGACCGCGCCCGCGCTGAACCATCTCCGCTGTAAGGTCGGCCATAACCGTCGAGATCGCCAATCGGGAGCGGAGCGTGGGGCCAGTCGTGGTCTTGCGGCGCACGGGGCGAGGTGGAGAGCCGACAGCGTGCCCGCGAACCGTTAAGAAGCGGCTTCGACAGTCCCGCGAATTGCGCCGATCGGGGTCGGGAAAACCTCATTTCGTATCCAGGTGCGCTGCCGCACATCAGGAATGGCGCTCCGGGATCAGAATCGGAACGATTCCAAGTGACGTCCCGAAGCGATGCTCCCGAAGCGCCACCCCGTTGCGGGACGGTGCGGGCGACCCCGAGCGCTTCGTGCGGCACGTCGATCACGGAGTGCGCCCATGCTGACCCTCAACCTGAACGGCGTGGTCCGGGAGGTCGATGCCGATCCGGACATGCCCCTGCTCTGGGTCATCCGCGACCGGCTCGACATGACCGGCACCAAGTACGGCTGCGGCATCGCGCAGTGCGGCGCCTGCACCGTCCACCTGGACGGCCAGCCGGTGCGCTCCTGCCAGACCCGCATCGGCGACGTGGGCGAGGCCAAGATCACGACGATCGAGGGCGTCCAGGGCAAGGTGGCCGACGCGGTGAAGGCGGCGTGGCGCGGCCTCGACGTGGTGCAGTGCGGCTACTGCCAGTCCGGCCAGATCATGTCGGCGATCGGCCTGCTCACCGACAACCCGAAGCCCAGCGACGCCGATATCGACGGCGCCATGGACGGCAATGTCTGCCGCTGCGGCACCTACCAGCGCATCCGCGCTGCTATCCACGAAGCCGCCCGCTCGCTCGCCTGAGCCGCCCCGCAGCCCATCTGAACAAGGAGCCCGGCATGCTCAAGCTCGATTCGATCGATGCGCCCGTCCCCTCGCGGCGCGCCTTCCTCACCGGCGCGGCGGCGGGCGCCGTGCTGCTCGCCTTCCGCCTCGACCTGAAGGGCGCCCGCGCCGCGGACGCCTCGGACGCCCTGTCCAAGGCTCCGGCCCAGCCCAACGCCTTCGTGCGGATCGCCGCCGACGACACCGTCACGGTGATGATCAAGCACCTCGACATGGGCCAGGGCAACACGACCGGCCTCGCAACCATCCTCGCCGACGAGCTCGACGCGGATTGGAGCCAGATGCGCGTCGCCTTCGCGCCGGCCGACGCCAAGCTCTACGCCAACCTGCTGATGGGCCCGGTCCAGGGCACCGGCGGCTCGACGGCGATCGCCAATTCGTGGTTCCAGCTCCGCAAGGCGGGTGCCGCCGCCCGCGCCATGCTGGTGGCCGCGGCCGCCGACAAGTGGGCCGTGCCGGCCGGCGAGATCACCGTCGCCAAGGGCGTCATCGGCCACAAGTCGGGCAAGCAGGCCCGCTTCGGCGAATTCGCGGAAGCGGCGGCTGCCAAGCCCGTGCCGCAGGAGCCGCGCCTGAAGACGCCGGCCGAGTGGACGCTGATCGGCCAGCGCGTGCCGCGCATCGATTCGATCGCCAAGACCGACGGCACCGCGATCTACTCCCTCGACATCCGCCGCCCCGGCCAGGTCACGGCGCTCGTCGCCCACCCGCCGCGCTTCGGCGCCACGGTGAGGAGCGTGGATGCGGAGGCCGCGCAGGGCATGCCCGGCGTCGTCGGCATCGTTACGATCCCGACCGGCGTGGCGGTGATCGCCCGCGACACCTGGAGCGCGATGAAGGCCCGCGAGGCCCTGAAAGTGACCTGGGACGACTCGGCTGCCGAGACCCGCTCCTCGGACGCGATCCTCGCCGAGTACCGCCAGACGGCGAAGACGCCCGGTCTCGTCGCCTCGCAGGCCGGCGACGCCGATGCCGGCATCAAGGGCGCGGCCAAGGTCTTGGAGGCGGAGTTCTCCTTCCCCTACCTCGCGCACGCGGCGATGGAGCCCCTGAACGCCACGATCGAGCGGGCGGCGGACGGCTCCTTCGACGTCTATGCCGGCTGCCAGATCCAGACCGTCGAGCAGGCGGTCCTGGCCGCGACGTTGGGCGTGACCACCGACAAGGTCCGGCTGCACACGCAGTGGGCCGGCGGCTCGTTCGGGCGGCGCGCGACGCCCGGCGCCGACTACTTCGCCGAGGCCGCCGCGATCGTGAAGGCCTGGGACGGCAAGGCGCCGGTCCACCTCGTCTGGACCCGCGAGGACGACATGGCCGGCGGCTATTACCGCCCGCAGGTCTTCCACACGGTCAAGGCCGGCCTCGACGCCAAGGGCCAGATCACCGGCTGGCGCCACGCCATGGTCGGCAAGTCGATCATGATCGGCTCGCCCTTCGAGGCGATGCTCGTGAAGAACGGGATCGACTCCACCACCGTCGAGGGCGCCTCCGACACGCCCTACGCCCTGCCGGCCTACCGCTTCGAGGTGCACAACGCCCGCGAGGGCGTGCCGGTGCTGTGGTGGCGCTCGGTCGGCCACACCCACACCGCCCACGTGATGGAGGTGTTCATCGACGAGCTGGCGCATGCGGCGAACGCCGATCCGGTCGCCTACCGCCTGTCGCTGCTGGCCCGCGCCCCGCGCCTGTCCGGCGTGCTGCGGCTCGCCGCCGAGAAGGCGGGCTGGAGCCGAAAACCCTCCGAGAAGGGCCGCGGCCTCGGCGTCGCCGTGCACGAATCCTTCGGCTCCTACGTGGCGATGGTCGCCGACGTGACGGCGGGCGATTCCACGGCGAAGGTCAACCGCATCGTCGCCGCGGTCGATGTCGGCATCGCCGTCAATCCGGACAACGTCCGCGCCCAGGTCGAGGGTGCGGTCGGCTTCGCCCTCTCGGCGGTGCTGCGTAACCGCATCACCCTCAAGGACGGCGTGGTGCAGGAGACGAACTTCGACAGCTACCAGCCGACCCGCATCTCCGAGATGCCGCGGGTCGAGGTCCACATCGTGCCCTCCGACGTCGCCCCCACCGGCATCGGCGAGCCCGGCGTGCCGGTTCTGGCGCCGGCCATCGCCAACGCGGTCTTCGCCGCGACGGGCCAGCGCCTGCGCTCGCTGCCGCTCGATCTCTCGGCCCTGCGCGGAGCGTAACCGACCGGTCCGCACCCCCGCGAGCCTCCCCGCCGCTCCCGCACCGGGAGCGACGGGGCGGCGAACCGGACACATCTCGGCGAGACGCGCCTCCGCGAAAACCGCGCGCTTTGCAGATTCGCCCGTCCGTCCCTTAGGTTGAGCCCATCGAGCCGCCACGGGGCGTAGGATGGGCGCGAGAACAGAGCCGCCTGCCCGGCCGTCGAAGCGCCAGACGCCGGAGCCGCGGAGCCGCGAACACGACTGGGCCGGCACATCGCTCGGCCCCGTCGAAACGTGGCCCGACGCGCTGCGCTCCGCCGCCGGTCTTGTGACCGCCCTGGGCGCCCCGGCGGCCCTGGCCTGGGGCCCGGCAATGACGACCCTGTGCAACGACAGCTTCGCGGCGCTGCTCGGCCCCGTCCCGCCGGGGGCCGCCTTCACCACCCTCGCGAGAACGGGGGATGACGCGGCCGCGCTCGCGTCGCTTCTCCGCCGAGCCCTCGCCGGCGAGGCGGTCACCGCCGCCGGGGTCGCGCTCGGCCCGGCAGCCTCCGGTCCCATGGTCTCGCTCTGTCTCAGCCCCGTCCGCGGTCCCGACGGCGCAGTGGCGGGCGTGTTCGCCCTCGTCACCGGTACCGGGGAGCCGGCCCCGGCCGCGGGCGAGGAGGCGGAGCGACGCCGCGCCGAGGCGGCGCTCCGGGCGAGCGAGCAACGGTACGGCACCCTGTTCCGGACGATGGGGCAGGGTTTCTGCGAACTCGAGATCCTACGCGACGGACGGGGCCGTGCCGTCGATGTCCGCCCTATCGAGCTGAACCCCGCCTTCGAGCGGCTGATCGGCGTTCCGGCGGCGCAGGCGCGCGGGCGACCGGCGCGCGAGGTCGCGCCGCATCTCGATCCCTGGTGGGTGCAGACCTACGCGCGGATCGCCGCGGCGGGCGTGCCGGCGCGGCTCGAGCACAGGGACATGTGGACGGAACGCTCGTTCGAGGTCTCCGTCTACCCTCAGGCGAACGACCGGCTGTTGATCCTCTCCGACGACGTCACCGAGCGCAAAGCGACGGAGCGAGCCCTGCGGGAGCGCGAGGAGCGGCAGGCTTTCCTCCTGGCGCTGAGCGACGCGGTGCGCACGCTGACCGATCCGGACGCCATTCGGCAGGAAGCCTGCCGGCTGCTGGGCGAGCGGCTGGAGGTCGACCGCGCCTTCTACGTCGCCATCGACCAGGCCTCCGGATCCGCGCGGGTGGCCTGGGACCACCATCGCGGCGACGTTCCCTCGCTGGCCGTCGAGCACCGGATCGCGGATTTCGCGTGGGCGATCGACATCCTCCGCCGCGGCCGGTGCCTCGTCGTGGCCGACACGCAGCGATCCGCCGCGGTTCCGGAATCCGGCCGTTCCGCCCTGGCGGC
>NZ_BPRD01000204.1 GCF_022179745.1 Methylorubrum podarium | reverse complement strand
GACCGCGCCCGCGCTGAACAGGGCGCCGGGCGCGTGGTAGCCCCAGCCCACGCCGATGGCCGCAACGCCGGCGCTCCTGGCCATCATCATGTCGTAGGTCGTGTCGCCGATCATCACCGTCATGGACGGCTCGGCACCGGCCTCGTCCATCGCCTGGAGCAGCATCGCCGGATCCGGCTTGGAGGGCGCGTCGTCGGCGGTCTGGATCGTCGCGAACCAGCGCTCCCAGCCGTGCTTGTCCACGAGGTGATCGACGCCGCGGCGCGACTTGCCGGTGGCGATGCCGAGCTGGATGTCGTCGCGGCGATGCAGCCGGTCGACCAGCTCGGCCATTCCCGGAAACAGCGGCTCCTCGTAGTCGGGATCGATGCGCAAGGCCTGGAACGCCTTGCGATAGCTGTGCGAGAGCGACTCGATCGGTCCGGCCTCGCCGACGAGACGGCGGAACGCGTCGGGCAGGGAAAGCCCGACGACGGACAGGGCTTCCTTGCGCGCGGGCGCCTCCATGCCGTGCTCGGAGAAGGCGCGCCGCTGCGCCTCAACGATCAGGTGCTGGCTGTCGACGAGGGTGCCATCGACGTCGAAGACGATGAGTTTGAGCACGGACGCGGAGCCCCGCAGGCTCAAGGCCGGCGGGCGGGCGCCGGCTGCGAGGCCGGGCGCCGTTCGTAGCCGAGCCGGCAGCGGACGAGGAAGCGGCGGCGGGCGCCGCCCGAGAGCTTGCGGCGATGCGATTCGCGGTTGCAGGCGGCGTAGGAGGTGCGGCGTCGCCGCTCGGAGGCACGCGTTCCCTGATTCTGCCCCTGGTTCTGCGCGCGCGGTGCGGGCGCCGCCTGGGACGAGGTCGCGGCGGGTTGCGGCTGCCCCGGATTCTGCGCTCCCTGGGGCTGACCTCCCTGGGGCTGTCCCGGGGCCTGCGCCTGAGGCGCCCCCTTCGCCCCGTCGCCGGGCGGTGCCGCGCCGGCCGGCGCGACGGCGCAGAGCAGGCCGGCAAGCGCGACGGAAATCAGCGTGACGGGCCTCATGCGATCCTAAAACCTCGTTGCAGCGGCCACCGGCGGGAGGGCGACGTCCGAGAGGCCCGGCGGCAGATCCTGTCACGGCCCATCGATCCGAGCGCCGACGCGGCTTCGCCGGATCGGACGCCGAGGCGATCAAAGCACCTCGCCGTGTTCCCGTCCACGCGGAACGCTGACGATGCGCGGCCTATGGCAAGACCTATGGCAGGCGCCCCGTCTTCCAAGGCGCACCGCGCTGTCGTGAAGCGCCGGCGGCCGGCTCAGGCCTCCGGCGCCTCGACGATCGGGTCGTAGCGCGCGGCGTCGAAGCCGAGCAGGTTCCAGCTCTGCGCCATGTGTGGGGGCAGCGGCGCGCTGACATCGATCGGCTGGCCGGTCCGCGGATGCGGGATCACGATGCGGCGGGCGAGGAGATGCAGGCGGTTCTGGATGCCGCCGGGCAGCTCCCAGTTCTCGACGTCGAAATATTTCGGGTCGCCGACGATGGGGTGGCCGATATGGGCGGCGTGGGCGCGGAGCTGGTGCGTGCGGCCGGTCACGGGCTTCAGCGACAGCCAGGCGAGCTTCTGGGCCGCCTGATCGACGGTGGCGTAGTAGGTGAGGGCGTGGCTCGCCCCCTCGTCGCCGTGCTTGGCCACCCGCATGCGCGCGTCGGCATCGGTCGGCTCGTCCTTGACGAGGTAGGTCGAGACCCGGCCCTGGCGGGTGCGCGGCACGCCCGCCACCAGCGCCCAGTAGATCTTGCGCGCCGCGCGGGAGCGGAAGCTCTTGGCCAAGGTTGCGGCGGCGAGCCGCGTCTTGGCGACGATGAGACAGCCGGCCGTGTCCTTGTCGAGGCGGTGGACGAGGCGCGGGCGCTGCCCGTCCGGCCCGGTCAGCGCTTCCAGGAGGCCGTCGACGTGGCGCACGGTGCCCGAGCCGCCCTGCACCGCGAGGCCGAACGGCTTGTTGAGGATCATCATGTCCGCGTCCTCGTAGAGGATCAGCGAACGCAGGAACTCGGCATCGCCCGCGACCTTGGTGGCGCTGCGCGGCCTGTCGGCGGGCTGCTCCAGCTTGAGCGGCGGCACCCGCACGCTCGAACCGGGCTCCAGGCGGTCGTTCGGCTTGGCGCGCTTGCCATCGACCCGCAGCTCGCCCTTGCGGACGATGCTCTGCACGCGGGTGAAGGGAAGCTGGGGAAAGCGCGCGCCGAGGAAGCGGTCGATGCGCATCCCGGCCTCGTCGGGGGCGACGGTCAGGGTCTGCACGCCGCTCGCCAGCGTCGCCGAGGCGGCGGCGCGCTGCTCGCGGCGGGTCGGGCCGGCGGGCGGGGCAGGGGGCTCGCTCCGCGGCGCCTTGGCCGCGGACATCTTGGCAATGGGGGCTTTGGCAACCGGCGGCTTCGCCCGGGTTCGCGGCGCGTCCGGCTTCGGCGTAGCGGCTCTCGGCGCGCGCTGCGGGCGCGGCGCGCTCTCGGGTGCCGTGCCGTCGTCCCACGGCGAGCGGTCGCTGACATCCTCGCCGCGGTTGCGGGCGGCGCGCTGTGCGGCGTCCTTGGCGGAAGTGCGCGGTCCCGTGCCGGCGCGCGGCGCGAAGCCGCCGGGTCCGCGTTTGGCGCCGGAGCCGCGATGTGGAGGACGTCCCTTCATGCGCCGCTGCTATCATCCTGAGATGACGGCGCAAAGCGCCGGGACCGGTCGGGGGCCAGATTCACCGGACGGGCCATGCGCGGATCGCAGGTGAATGGTCCGCGCCGGGGCGGACGCGTCAGGCCGCGAGCCGCGCCGCCTCTAGGGTCAGGCCGAGCCCGACCGAGCCGAAGGTGTCGCCGTCGACCACCCGCGCCGTCGGCACGCAGGCGGTCAGCGCCGC
>NZ_BPRD01000203.1 GCF_022179745.1 Methylorubrum podarium | reverse complement strand
CCGCAGAGGGGAGAGGGCAGGATGCGCTTTATTCAGCCGCCGAAGAGCCGCTTGAGGCCCGCGAGCAGGCCGCTGCTTCGGGCCGGCTTCATCGTCTCGGGCGCCGCCGGAACCGACGCCTTGGCCGAGGCGACGACCGTCTGCACCAGTCCGAGCGCGGCCGTGTCGGTGGTTTCGCGGTCGATCAGGATCAGGCTGCCGGTGTCGCGGTTCTCGACATAGGGATCGACGGCGATCTGCCGGTCGAGGGTCAGCGTCACGTCGCCGATGTCGTTGACCGCGAGCGTCTCGGCCGGGCCGGCCTGTCCGGTCTCCGGGTCGATCCGGCGGTGGACCGCCTTCACCGTGGCGTTCACGGTCTGCGTGCCGACCTTGGCCCAGAGGTTGGCGCCGGGCGCCAGCTCGGTCTCGGCGGCCCAGAACAGGCGCACGTCGAGGCTGTCGGTCAGCGTCAGCGGCGCGTCCGAGGTCGCGATCACCGCGCCGCGGGAGGCGTCGATCTCGTCGGCGAGCACCAGGGTCACCGACTGGCCCTCGCTCGCCCGCTCCAGATCGCCGTCGGCGGTGAAGATGCGGGCGATGGTCGAGGTCTTGCCGGACGGCGCGACGGTGACGGCGTCGCCCGGCGCCACCGATCCGCTGGCGATCAATCCGGAGAAGCCGCGAAAATCCGAGTTCGGGCGGTTCACCCACTGCACCGGCATGCGGAAGGCGGCGGCGCGCTCCTCCGACTTCACCGGCACCTCTTCGAGGTAGCGCAGGAGCGCGACGCCGTCGTACCACGTGGCCGCGGTGCCCGGCAGGACGACGTTGTCGCCGTTCTTGGCCGAGAGCGGGATCGCCCGGACCTCGGAGAAGTTCAGCGGCGCGGCGAACGCCTGGAAGCCGGAGACGATCGCCTCGAACTTGTCCTGCGACCAGCCGACGAGATCCATCTTGTTGATGGCGAGCGCCACCCGGTGGATGCCGAGCAGCGAGACCAGCAGCGCGTGGCGCCGGGTCTGGCGGGTCAGGCCGTGGCGGGCATCGACGAGGATCACGGCGACGTCCGCGGTCGAGGCGCCGGTGGCCATGTTGCGGGTGTACTGCTCGTGGCCGGGGGTGTCGGCGACGATGAAGGAGCGCCGCTCCGTCGAGAAGAAGCGGTAGGCGACGTCGATGGTGATGCCCTGCTCGCGCTCGGCCTGGAGGCCGTCCACCAGCAGCGCGAGATCGACCTCCGCCCCTTGCGTGCCGTGCTTGCGCGAATCGCGCTGGAGCGCGGTGATCTGGTCGTCGAAGATCTGCTTGGTGTCGTGCAGCAGCCGCCCGATCAGGGTCGACTTGCCGTCGTCCACCGAGCCGCAGGTGATGAAGCGCAGCACCTCCTTGTTCTGGTGCTTGTGCAGGAAGGCTTCGTAGCCGAACGCCTCGGGTGCCTGATGGATCGTCATCAGAAATAGCCCTCCTGCTTCTTGCGCTCCATGGCGCCGGCGCCGTCCTTGTCGATGACCCGGCCCTGGCGCTCCGAGGTGCGGGCGGCGAGCGTCTCGCCGATGATCTCCGGCAGGGTCGCGGCCGGGCTCTCGACCGCGCCGGTCAGCGGGTAGCAGCCGAGCGTCCGGAACCGCACTTTTCGGAGTTGCGGGGTCTCGCCGGGCTCGAGTGGAAAGCGGTCGTCATCGACCATGATGAGCTGGCCGTCGCGCTCGACCACCGGCCGCTCGGCGGCGAAGTAGAGCGGCACGATCGGAATGTTTTCCTGCTCGATGTAGAGCCAGATGTCGAGTTCGGTCCAGTTCGAGAGCGGGAAGACGCGGAAGGACTCGCCGCGCCGCTTCTTGAAATTGTAGAGGTGCCACGGCTCGGCGCGCTGGCGCTTCGGGTCCCAGCGATGCTGCGCGTTGCGCAAGCTCACGATGCGCTCCTTGGCCCGGCTCGCCTCCTCGTCGCGGCGGGCGCCGCCGAAGGCCGCATCGAACTTGTGCTTGTCGAGCGCCTGACGCAGCGCCTGCGTCTTCATCACGTCGGTGTGCACTTCCGAGCCGTGGCTGACCGGGCCGATGCCCTTGGCGAGCCCGTCCTGGTTCGTGTGCACGATCAGTTCGAGGCCGAGTTCCCTCGCGCGCCGGTCGCGGAAGGCGATCATCTCGCGGAACTTCCAGGTCGTGTCGATGTGCATCAGGGGGAACGGCAGGCGCCCCGGCGCGAAGGCCTTGAGCGCCAGATGCAGCAGGACGGAGGAATCCTTGCCGATCGAGTAGAGCATCACCGGGTTCTCGGCCTCGGCGACCGTCTCGCGGAAGATGTGGATGCTCTCGGCCTCGAGCCGCTGAAGATGCGTCAGGCGGGTGCGCGCGGGCGCGGCGACGGCGGCGCTCATCAAACCAGTTCCCTTCTGTTCTCGCGCGACATCGCGGAGCGCGCGGGCTCCTCGAAAGCAGCCGGCTCCTGGCCCGGCGCGACGTCCGCTTCCGGCCTGTGCAGGTGCAAGCCGCATTCCTTCTTGGATTCCTGCTCCCACCACCAGCGGCCGGCGCGCTCGTCCTCGCCGACCTTCACGGCCCGCGTGCAGGGGGCACAGCCGATCGAGGGGAAGCCGCGATCGTGGAGCACATTGTAGGGGATGAAATTGTCCCGAATGAAGGCATCGACCTCGGCCCGCGTCCAATCGGCGAGCGGGTTGACCTTGATCAGCCCGCGGCCCTCGTCCGCCTCCGCCAGCGGCGTCTCGGCCCGGTTGGCCGACTGACCGGCGCGCAGGCCGGTGAACCACGCCGCCGCGCCATCGAGGGCACGGCCCAGCGGCTCGACCTTGCGGAAGCCGCAGCAGGCCTGCCGCGCGGCGACGGAGTGGCGGAAGCCGTTGATGCCCTCGGCTGCGACGAACGCCTCCTCGGCCGTCCGCTCCGGCGCGTAGGCGCGGATGCGGATGCCGTAGGCGGCCTCCGTCTCGGTCCAGACGTCGTAGGTCTCGGGGAAGAGCCGGCCGGTATCGAGGGTGACGATCTCGGTGCGGCCCTTGTTCAGGGCGAGCGCGTGCGTGAGCGCCTGATCCTCGATGCCGAGGCTGGTGGTGAAGACGAGACGGCCCGGGATGCGGTCCTCGACGAGGCGGATCCGCCCCCGGAGGTCCAGCCCCGCCATATCCCTGGCGAGGTCCTCGGCCGCCCGGACGAGGGCAGCGGTCATGTGCGTAAAATCGATTGCCTGCTTGCTGGAGTTCTGAAATGTTCGCTATAACGAACGCTGTCAAGGCGTCGGGCCTGTCGCGCACGCAATCCACCGCTGCGGCGCCAACGACACGGCACCGGGCGGTGCCGACGGATCGCTGCCCGATTAGAAAAGAATCTTCTCAACGCGGCGACGGATCGGGCGCGCCCGGCGCCCCGAGAGACGCCGTTGAGCGACCACCCTCGCCATCACTTGCGGAGAGGCCCCCTTGGACTCGATCGACCTGAAGATCCTCGCGCTCCTGCAGAAGGACGCCACGCTCTCCATCGCCGCCATCGGCGAGCAGGTCGGGCTGTCGCAGACCCCGTGCTGGAAGCGGATCCAGCGCCTCGAGGCCGACGGCGTGATCGACCGGCGCGTCGCCGTGCTCGATCCGGTGAAGCTCGGCCTCGGGCTCACCGTCTTCGTCTCGATCGAGACCGCCGACCATTCCAAGGACTGGCTGGAGCGCTTCGCCGACCGGATCTCGGCGATGCCGGAGGTGCTGGAATTCTACCGCATGGCCGGCGACGTCGATTACATGCTGCGCGTCGTCGTGGCCGACATGGCCGCCTACGACACCTTCTACAAGAACCTGATCGCGACCCTTCCCCTCAAGAACGTGACCTCGCGTTTCGCCATGGAAAAGGTGAAGTCGACCACCGCCCTGCCGCTCCCGGCGCCCCCGCCGCGCGGGCGGTCCGAACCGCGGCTGTCGGTGGTTGGAGAATAATCTTCCTTTTTGCGGCGCAACAACGAACAATCTCTTCTCTCCGCAGGGCGTTCTTTAAAACGGACGTTTCGACGTTGACAGCGGCGCTCCGGCGGACGACATGGCACCCACGATGTCCAGGCAAGCACTCCTCCCCCGCACGGCTCCCTTCGGAGACCAGGAACGGGCTCATCTCGACGCGGCGCTCGGGGCGGCGACGCCGATCCAGCGCGCATGGCTCGCGGGCTTCCTCGCCGGGCTCGACGCCGCCGCCGGCCAGCCGGGGGCCGCGGCCGCGGTTCCGGCGGCGCCCCCGAAGGCGGCCGAGCCGCTGACGATCCTGTTCGCCTCCGAGTCGGGCAATTCGGAAAAGCTCGCGGGCGACGTGAGCAAGCTCGCGCGCAAGCAGGGCTTCAAGCCGAAGGTCGTGGATTTCGCCGACCTCGATCTCGCCACGCTGCCGAAGGCCGGCAAGCTCATCGCCATCGCCGCGACCTGGGGCGAGGGCGAGCCGCCGGCCCGCGCGGTGCGGGCCTACGGCGAGCTGATGTCGGACGCGGCACCCCGGCTGGAGGGCGTCGCGTTCGGCGTGCTCGCGCTCGGCGACACGAGCTACGCCGAGTTCTGCGCCATCGGGAAGGCGCTCGACGCGCGCTTCGAGGCGCTCGGCGCCCAGCGCGCCTACGACCGCGCCGATCTCGACCTCGATTTCGACAAGCCCGCCGCCGACTGGATCAAGGGCGCGCTGAAGGCGCTCGCGCCGGCGGAGGCCCCGGCCGACAACGTCGTGGCCGTCGATTTCCGCGCCGGAGCCGAGGACGAGGACGGCGAGGTCAGCCGCGAGCCGGTGGTGGTCGAGGTGATCGACCACGTGAACCTCAACTCCTCGCGCTCCGACAAGGAGACGATTCACCTCGCCCTCGAATTCGAGGACGGGGCGCCGGCCTACGAGCCCGGTGACTCGCTGGAGATCTTCCCGGAGAACGACCCGCAGCTCGTCGACGAGATCCTGCGCGCCACGGGCCTGAGTGGCGACGAGGGCCTGCGCCGGGCGCTGCTCGCCGAGCGCGACATCACCACGCTCTCGGCCACCACGGTCGAGCGCTTCGCCAAGGCCACGGGCCACGCGGACGCGCAAGCATTCGTGGAGAGCGGCGAGGTGAAGGCCTGGATCGAGGGCCGCCACCTGATCGACCTGATCGAGCGCTTCCCCGGTGCGCTGACCGCCGAGCATCTCAACACCGTGACCCGGCCGCTGCCGCCGCGAGCCTATTCCATCGCCTCATCGCGAAAAGAGGTCGGCGACGAGGTGCACCTCACCGTCGCCGCGGTGCGCTACGAGACCCACGGGCGCGCCCGCTCCGGCGTCGCCTCGGTGCATGTCGCCGACCGCATCAGGAACGGCGCCAAGCTGCGGGTGCGGGTGAAGCCCAACAAGCACTTCCGCCTGCCTTCCGACGGCTCCACCGACATCATCATGGTCGGTCCCGGCACCGGCGTCGCCCCGTTCCGCGCCTTCGTGCAGGAGCGCCGCGCCACGGAAGCGCCCGGCCGCTCCTGGCTGTTCTTCGGCGACCGCCATTTCACCCACGACTTCCTGTACCAGCTCGAATGGCAGGAGGCGCTGGAGGACGGTTCGCTCACGAAGATCGACGTCGCCTTCTCCCGCGACCAGCCGGAGAAGATCTACGTGCAGGATCGGATCGACCAGCACGCCGCCGAGGTGGTGGCGTGGCTCGACGGCGGCGCCCACTTCTACGTCTGCGGCGATGCCAAGAACATGGCGCGCGACGTGCGCGCCGCCGTGGTGCGCGCCTTCGAGAGCGTGAAGGGTTTGAGCCACGCCGACGCCGAGGCGCATGTCGCCTCGCTGGAGCGGGCCAAGCGCTACCAGCAGGACGTTTACTGAGTGGGCGTTTCCCTCCCCCTTGCGGGGAGGGATCAAGGGTGGGGTGGCGCAGAAGGCA
>NZ_BPRD01000202.1 GCF_022179745.1 Methylorubrum podarium | reverse complement strand
TCCTGCTGGTGGCCTTCGCCTTCGGCGCCTTCTTCGAGGGCGCGGGCGGCTTCGGCACGCCGGTGGCCGTCACCGGCGCCATCCTGATCGGCCTCGGCTTCTCGCCGCTGGCGGCCTCGGGCCTGTCGCTCATCGCCAACACCGCCCCCGTGGCCTACGGCGCGCTCGGCGCGCCCGTCCAGGGCCTCGCCTCGGTGACGGGCTACGACCCCTACGTGCTCGGCGCGATGATCGGCCGGCAGCTGCCGTTCTTCTCGGTGATCGTGCCGTTCTGGCTGATCTGGGTGTTCGCGGGCTTCCGCGGCATGATGGCGATCTGGCCGCCGATCGCGGTCTGCGGCATCTCGTTCGCCGCGGCGCAGTTCCTGATCTCGAACTACATCAACCCCTGGATCGTCGATATCGGCGCCTCGCTGGTCTCGATGGCGGCCCTGGTCGCCTTCCTGAAGGTCTGGCGTCCGGCCCAGGTCTGGACCTCGCCGGCCCTGCGCGGCCACGACCCGTCGATCGGCTACGGCGAGCCGCGTCCGGCCTCCCTCGGCGCGGGCGTCCCCGGCGACCTGCCGAAGGTCCAGCTCGGCGGCCGCACCGCCTCCTCGCAGGAGATCCTGATGGCCTGGGTGCCGTGGATCATCCTCTCGATCATCGTCGCGATCTGGGGCACCGGCTGGTTCAAGGGCATCGTGAACCCGATCTTCTCGTGGAAATACGAGGTGCCGGGTCTGCACAACATGATCATGAAGGTGCCGCCCGTGGAGGCGGCGCCGAAGGCCGAGGCCGCGATCTTCAACTTCACCTACATGTCCTACACCGGCACGGGCGTGCTCTTCGCCGCGATCATCTCCGGCCTGATCATGCGCTTCTCGCCGGTGCGTCTCGTCACCGCCTATTTCGAGACGATCTGGGTGCTGCGCTACTCGCTCATCACCATCGCGGCGATGCTCGCCCTCGGCGTGCTCACCCGCTACGCCGGCGTCGACGCCACGCTGGGCCTGGCCTTCGCCGGCACGGGTATCCTCTACCCGTTCTTCGGCACCCTGCTCGGCTGGCTCGGCGTCGCGCTGACGGGGTCGGACACCGCCTCCAACGTGCTGTTCGGCGGACTGCAGCGGATCACCTCCGAGCAGCTCGGCCTGTCGGGCATCCTGATGGCCTCGGCGAACTCGTCGGGCGGCGTGATGGGCAAGATGATCGACGCCCAGTCGATCGTCGTGGCCTCGACCGCCACCGGCTATTTCGGCCAGGAGAGCAAGATCCTGCGCTTCGTGTTCTGGCACTCGATCGTGCTGGCCTGCCTCGTCGGCGGCCTCGTGATGCTCCAGGCCTACGTCTACCCGTTCACCGAGATGGTGATCCACCCGCCGGCGACCGTCGCGCCCGCGCACTGACGTTCGGCGCCCGAAACCCGGCGCCCGACCCGTAACAGGAGCCCGCCCCGTGCCGAACGGGGCGGGCTCTTGCTTTTGCGCTCAGCGCGGGCCGGGACCGTCCGGCCCGGTCGCCTCGGCCGGCCGCGCCGCGGGACGGGCGAGCCGTCCCTCCTCGGCCCGGTGCACGTACTGGCTCGCCACCAGCCAGCCCTTGAAGAACCGCAAGGGCAGGGTGCAGGTGAGCAGCACCACGGGCAGCGTCAGGACGAAGTGGAGCCAGATCGGCGGGTCGTAGGTCAGCTCCAGCCACAGGCCGAAGGCCACCGCGGGGATCGCCGTGGTCATCATCACGAAGAAGGCCGGGCCGTCGGCCGGGTCGGCGAAGGAGAAGTCGAGCCCGCAGGCATCGCAGCGGGGGGCGATCTCCAGAAAACCCTTGAACAGGTGGCCGCGGCCGCAGCGCGGGCAGGCGCTGCGCGCGGCGACGCTCAGCGGCGCCTGGGGTTCGAAGCGGGTGTCACCCCGGATCTCGTCACGGCTATCGGTCATCGGGGTCTCCTGGCAGGGCAACCGGTGCCCGCTGCGTTGGTTCGCGCACCGGCCCGCAGGTCTCCCATGCCGGGCCGGGGGATTTTTTTCGAGCCGAGAATTTCTCGGAATGTGATGGATGAGGCGGGCGGCCTCGTTCGTTTACCCACTCTTCCGCGCGTCAAAGGCGTCAAAGCCCCGCCATGCTCTTCCGCCGCGCCCGCCGCGACAGCCTGACCGACCTGCCCGGCTTCGAGACCGCGCGGCTGTCGATCGCGCCGCTCGCGCACCGGGACGCGCCGGCCCTGCGCGATCTGACCGACGATCCCGCGATCCTCGGCGCCGTCGATTTCCTCGCCGACCCCTTCACCCTCGAGGATGCCGAGGCGCTGATCGGCTCCGCCCGGCACGGGCGCGACCGCTTCCTCGGCGCCTGGAGCCGCGACGGCGGGAGCGGCCGGGAAGGCGCCGCGCTCGTCGGCGTCGTCGGCGCGCATCTGCGGGGCGAGGGGGCGGTCGAGATCGGCTACTGGGTCGGGGGCGCCGCCCGCGGCCGCGGCTTCGGGGCCGAGGCCGTCTCGGCGACCATCGAGTGCCTGCGCCGCCGCTTCCCGCGCCGCGTCGTCGTGGCCGAGTGCCGGCCCGGCAACGTCGCCTCCTGGGGCCTGTTGCACAAGCTCGGCTTCCGCGAGACCGGCTCGGAGGGGCATCGTCCCGGCCGGCGCCAGCTCGTTCTCGAAGGGGCGTGAGCGGGTCGGGCCGCGCCGTCCGCGGGGTCCCGGCGCGCGGTAGACGAAAGACGGACAGCGGCGGCGCCCGAAATGCCGTAAAACGGTCCGCGAAAGGGGCCGCATGCCGGGGAGCGCGGCCCGCCGGAAGGCATGATCGCGATGACGGCTCACCCAGCATCGGACTTCGACGGCGCCTCCGGGGCCGCGGCACCGCTCGAAGCCGCGAACGCCCTGCGCCTCCTCGTCGTCGACGACCATCCGCTCTTCCGCGAGGCGCTGGCGAGCGCCATCGCCCTGGCCTTTCCGAAGGCGGAGCTGCACGAGGCCGACGGCATCCGCGCGGCCTGCGAGATCCTGGCCCGCGACCCCGCCATCGACCTGACCCTGCTCGACCTCTCGATGCAGGGCGTGACCGGCTTCGAGGGGCTCACCACGATCCGGGCGCGCTTTCCCCGCGTGCCGATCCTGATCGTCTCCGGCGTCACCGAGCCGCGCGTGATGCAGGAGGCCCTGCGCCACGGCGCGGCGGGCTTCGTGCCGAAGGCCGTCGACAAGGCGACCCTGACCCGGGCGATCTCTGAGGTGCTCGGCGGCGCCCTGTTCATGCCGCCCGACCTCGCCGCGAGCCCGGCCCCGGCGCGGGGCGGCGACAAGGCGCCGATCGCCGAGCGGATCGCCCGCCTGACCCCGCAGCAGATGCGGGTGCTCGGCATGATCCGCCAGGGCAAGCTCAACAAGCAGATCGCCTACGAGCTGCAGGTCGGCGACTCGACCGTGAAGGCGCATGTCTCCGAGATCCTGCGCAAGCTCGAAGTCATCAGCCGCACGCAGATCGTGATCGAGACCGCCTATCTCGACTTCGAGCAGGCGGGCGGCTTCTGAACGGAACCGCCTCTGCCAAATCCGATCGATCCCCTCGGGATGGCGGATTTGGGCGTCGCTCAGGCGCCGCACGGGCCCGCTGACACGGTGTCCGCTCTGATCAGGCGGACACCGCCTCATGCGAAGCGTTTCGCGGCGAGGACGCACAGCACCACCCCGGCGGCGACCGCGACCATCGTGCCCTCGACCGGCTCGTGCAGCACGAGGCCGGCGAGCGCCAGGCCGAAGAAAGGCTGGAGCAGTTGCAGCTGCCCGACCCCGGCGATGCCGCCGAGCGCCAGCCCGCGATACCAGAACACGAAGCCGACCAGCATGCTGAAGACCGAGACGTAGCCGAGCCCGGCCCAGGCCGGCAGGCCGATCCCGCGCCACGTCTCGGGCAGCGTCGCCAGCGCCAGCACGGCCATGGCGGGGGAGGCGAGCAGGAGCGCCCAGGAGATCACCTGCCAGCCGCCGAGCCGGCGCGAGAGGTGGGCGCCCTCGGCATAGCCGAGGCCGCACAGCAGGATCGCGCCCAGCATCAGCCCGTCGCCCGTCGGGTCGGCGCCCTCGCTCCGCATCAGGGCGAAGCCCGCGACGAGCAGGCTGCCCGCGCCCGAGAACAGCCAGAAGGCGGGTTTCGGCCTGTCTGCCGCGCGCAGCAGCAGGCCGAACAGGGCGGTGGCGAGCGGCAGCAGGCCGATGAAGACGATGGAGCGGGCCGACGTGATGTGCCGCAGCGCCAGCGCCGTGAGCAGGGGAAAGCCGACCACCACGCCGAG
>NZ_BPRD01000201.1 GCF_022179745.1 Methylorubrum podarium | reverse complement strand
GACGACGCGGCCGCGGCGATGACCGGCGTGGTCGACGTCATCACCGGCATCGCCGAGCAGATCAACCTGCTCGCCCTCAACGCCACGATCGAGGCGGCCCGCGCGGGGGCGGCCGGCCGCGGCTTCGCGGTGGTCGCCACGGAGGTGAAGAGCCTCGCCGAGCAGGCCCGCGCGGCCACCACCCGCATCACCGGCGAGATCGGCGCGATGCAGTCGGTCTCGCGGGAGGTGGGGACGGCTTTGGTCTCGACCGCCGCCGTGGTCGACACGGTGCAGGGCTTCATCGCGCAGACGACGGCGGACAGCACGCGGCAGCGCGCCACCACGGGGCAGGTCAACACCGACATGCAGGCGACCGCCACGAGCGTGGCGGAGTTCGCGAGCCGCCTCGACGCCTGGAACATCGGGCTGGAGGAGCGGCGGGGCGGTGAGCGCCGGCGCACCTCCCTGCCGGCGCGTATCGAGTTCCTGACGGAGCACGGCTCCCATGCGGGCCGGGTGCAAACCGTGCCCTGCACCGTCCTCAACATCTCGACGGGCGGCGCCAAGCTGTCGGTCGAGGCCGCCGACGTGCCGGACACGTTCACCCTCCACATCGAGGGGGAGCCGCCGCGCTCCTGCCGCTGCGTGCGGCGGGGCGAGGACGGGATCGGCGTTCAGTTCATCTGAGACGGTGCGTGACGCCCGCGCGGTCGGGCGGACGTCGCGTCGCGGAATCCGCCCCCGCCGAGGGCATCGGCGCGAAAACCGGCAGCGACGTTTCGGGACGACGCCTCAGCCGCGCGCGTCGGCGACCAGCGCGGCGAGACCCTCCCGGTAGGTCGGATAGGCGAGGCGCACGCCGAGTTCCTCGCGGATCAGACGGTTCCGCACCCGCTTGTTCTCGCCGTAGAAGCTGCGGGCCATCGGGCTGAGGTCGGCGGTCTCGAAATCGATCTCCGGCGGCAGCGGCAATCCGGTGAGGGCGGCGGCGTGCTCGGTCACCGTCTGGGGCGGGGCCGGCTCGTCGTCGGTGACGTTGTAGACCGCACCCGCCCGCGGGTGCTCGATCGAGGCGGCGAGCGTCGCGGCGATGTCGTCGACGTGGATGCGGTTGAACACCTGCCCCGCCTTCACGATGCGCTGGGTGCGGCCCTCGCGCAGCTTCACGATCGGGTTGCGGCCGGGGCCGTAGATCCCCGACAGGCGAAACACCTGCACCGCCTTGCCGGTCTCGGCGCCGAGCGCAAGCCACGCCGTCTCGACGGCGAGACGGTCGCGGGAGCGCGCGCTCTTCGGCGTGGCGGGCGTCGTCTCGTCGATCCAGGCGCCGCCCTGGTCGCCGTAGACGCCGATGGTCGAGAGATAGCCGATCCAGCGGATCCGGCTTCTCGCGATCACGTCGCGGTAGCGGGCGAGCACGGTGTCGCCGCCCTCGCCGGGAGGAGCGGAGATCAGCAGGATGTCGGTGTCGGCCAGCTCCGCGGCGATGCCGGGATCGTCGGTCCCCGGCCCGAAGGCGCGGACCGTGAACCCAGTCTCGGCGGCGAGGCTTCGAGCCCGGTCGGGCTCGGTCACCGTCGCCCGCACCGCGCGGAAGCGAGCCCGCTCGCGCTCGGCGAAATGCCGGGCGGAGAAGCCGAGGCCGAAGACGAACAGGTTCATGCGGTGTCAGGTCTCCCGTGCGCCGTCCGCTTCCATAGGAAGGCCGGCGGCGTCGCGCCATTCCTCCCTCACATGCGCCTCCATCTCGTCGCGTCCATGGGCGGCGAACAGTTCGCGCAGCCGCTCCAGCGCGAGCAGCCGCCCGCAGGCCCAGACGGCGGCGCCGCGCACCGCCGGATCCGGCTCCTGCAGGCAGGCCGCCGCCGCCTCGGCGAGGGCGGCATCGCCCGAATTGCCGATGGCGATCAGCACGTTGCGCAGGAAGCGGTCGCGTCCCGTCCGCTTGATCGGCGTGCCGGCGAAGCGCACCCGAAAGGCCGCGTCGTCGAGGCGGGCGAGTTCGGCGAGCGGCGGCGCGGCGAGATCGTCGCGGGTGGCCAGACGGTTCTCCCGCGCGGCCCCGGCGAACTTGTTCCAGGGACAGACCGCGAGGCAGTCGTCGCAGCCGAAGACGCGGTTGCCGATCCTTTCGCGATACTCCGCGGGGATCGGGCCTTGGTGCTCGATCGTCAGGTAGGCGATGCAGCGGCGGGCATCGAGCCGGTAGGGCGCCGGGAAGGCGTTGGTCGGGCAGATGTCGAGGCAGCGGCGGCAGGAGCCGCAATGGTCGGTCTCGGGCGCATCGGGCTCCAGCTCCGCGCGGGAGAAAATCGCGCCGAGCATCAGCCAGTTGCCGTGCTCGCGCGAGATCAGCACCGTGTGCTTGCCCTGCCAGCCGAGCCCGGCGGCCTGTGCCAGCGGCTTCTCCATCACCGGGGCGGTGTCGCAAAACACCTTCACCGGCTCGGCCGACTTCGCCGAGAGGAAGCCGCCGAGTTCCTTCAGCTTGCCCTTGATGACGTCGTGATAGTCGCGACGCTGCGCGTAGGCCGCGATGGCGCCGCGATCGGTCAGCCGGACGAGGTCGAGGGGATCGCGCTGGGGGCCGGCATTCATGCCGAGCATGATGATGCTGCGGGTCTCGGCCCACAGGGCGGAGGGTGCGGCGCGCTGGTCGGCGCGCTCCTCCATCCAGTCCATCGTGCCGTGGTGGCCCTCCGCCAGCCATGCCGGCAGCCGCTCGCGCAAAGCCGGCACGGCATCGGGGCGGGTGACGCGGACGGCATCGAAGCCGAGGATGCGGGCGCGCGCCTCCACGGCCTGCCTGAGGGCGGAGCCGGAGAGCGGCGCCTTCCCGGCCTTCAGAAATCCAGATCCGCGTAATGGGCGGCCGGCGGCATTCCCGGTGCCCGGTCGGCCAGGAGCGCGCGGAAGGACGGGCGGGACTTCACCCGCGCGTACCAGTCCTTCGCCATCTCGTCCTCGTCCCATGGCACGTCGCCGAGATAGTCCACGCAGGAAAGATGGGCCGCCGCCGCGAGGTCGGCATAGGTCAGGTCGTTGCCGGCGAGCCAGCGGCGCTGCCCGATCAGGTAACCGACATATTGGAGGTGATAGCGCACGTTGGTGCGCGCCGCACGAATGGCGTTCATGTCCGGAGGGCCGCCCCCGGCCGCCGACGACATGAAGCGCTTGTCGATTTTCTCCGTGACGAGATACTCGGTCACCTCGCTGTTGAACTTGACGAGGAACCAGTCGAGCAGGCGCCGCACCTCCACCCGCGCCGTGGTGGTATCGGGCAGGAGCCGCCGCCCGGCGAGGCCGAGCCCCCGCGTCTCGTCGAGATATTCCGCGATCACGCCCGCGCCGGGGACGGCGAGACCGGTCTGCTCCACCAGCACCGGCGTGGTCCCGGCCGGGTTGACGACGAGGAAGTCGCGGCGGCGCTCCCAGGCCCGTTCCTCGACCAGGGTCGGCTCCATGCCCATCTCGGCCAGGACGAGGCGGATGAAGCGCGAGTTCGGGCAGAACGGAGAGTGATAGAGCGTCGCCATCGAGGCCGTGGTTCAGCGGTAAAGAAGGCAGAGCCCTGGGCAGACCGTGCCGCACCGGCGAAAGTGGGGCGACGCGCCAGGATTATTTCTTCAACGTTGCCACCTCATTAACAAACGCGCCGCGTCGCGGTAACCGCCCGTCAACCCTGCCGCCGCAAAGCTGCCGCATCGCCGTCGTCTGCCGCGCCCTGGAAGTGCCGGGACATCGGCGTGGGGAACAGCAGGCTCATGGATCTCGTCCTGATCGCGAAGGCGCTCGTGCTCGCCGTGGTGGAGGGCGCCACCGAGTTCATTCCGGTCTCCTCGACCGGGCATCAGCTCCTCATCGGCCACTTCATCGGATTCCACTCCCCCAACAACACCTTCGAGGTGCTGATCCAGCTGGGCGCGATTCTCGCGATCCTGTTCGCCTATTTCGGCAAGCTGTGGGGCATCGCCGCCGCGTTGCCGCACGATCCGAGGGCGCGCCGATTCGTGCTCGCCGTGCTCATCGCCTTCCTGCCCGCGGCGATCATCGGCGGCCTCTTCTCGAAATACATCAAGTTCTACCTGTTCAACCCGTGGATCGTCTGCGCGACCCTGGTGGCCGGCGGCCTCGTGCTTCTCGTCATCGACGACACGGTCGGCGAGCCGAAGGCGGCTCCCGGCGACGGCTCTCATGACGGGCCGACCGAGCACCCGCGCAAGACCGACGTGTTCGAGTTCAGCCTGCCGATGGCGCTCAAGATCGGCCTGTTCCAGTGCGTCGCGATGATCCCCGGCGTGTCGCGCTCCGGCGCCACCATCGTCGGCGCGATGCTGATGGGCGCGAGCAAGCGCTCGGCCACCGAGTTCTCGTTCTACCTCGCCATGCCGACCATGGCCGGTGCCTTCGCCAAGGACCTGCTCGACAACTACAAGAACCTCTCCTCCAACGACGCCCTGCTGATCGTGATCGGCTTCGTCGCCGCCTTCATCTCGGCCCTGATCGTGGTGCGCACGGTGCTCGACTACGTCTCCCGCCACGGCTTCTGGCTGTTCGCGTGGTGGCGCATCATCGTCGGCTCGCTCGGCTTCGCCGGACTGATAATTTTTGGCTGAACCTTCAGGATTTTGAACGAGGCGGCGGCGGCAACCCGGACTAAAGTCGGTTGTCGTCCGCCCGCGCCCTGTGCGAGGGCTTGCGGCCAAATCGCTGCTCTTTCCAGGAAGCAGCCGGAAAACGCTGCACTGCCAGGGTCTCGCTCACGATGGAAGATCGCCCCCTCGCCGAATTGTTCGAGCCCGCCACCCGTGAGCGCTGGCGCGGCGCCGTCGAGGCCGCGCTGAAGGGGGCCGATTTCGAGAAGCGCCTCGTCTCGAAGACCGCCGACGGCCTGCGCATCGAGCCGCTCTACGAGCCGGCCGCTGCGGTGGCGCAACCGGTGCGGGCGCCCGGCCCCTGGCGGCTGGCGCAGCGCCTCGATCATCCCGACGCGCAGAAGGCCGCGGCGCAGGCGCTGACCGACCTCGAAGGCGGTGCCGACGCGCTGGTGCTCGTCCATCGCGACGCCCCCGCCGCCCGCGGCTTCGGCCTCGATCTTTCCTCGGTGGACGCACTCGAAGCGGCGCTGACGGGCGTGATGCTGCCGCTCATCGCCCTGCGGCTCGATGCCGGCCCGGCGGGCTTCGAGACGGCGGCGCTGCTCAAGCAGCTGATCGAGCGCCGCGGCGACGACCCATCCGCCCTCGACCTGGACCTCGGCCTCGACCCGCTCGGCACCCGCGCCGCCACCGGCCGGCTGGAGCAGGGTTGGGAGGCGCGCCTCGCCGAGATCGTCACCGCCTTCGCCGGCTATCGCGGGCGCGTGGCGCTCGCCGATGCCCGGCCCTACCACGAGGCGGGGGCGAGCGAGGTGCAGGAGCTGGCCGCCGTCCTCGCGACGGCTGTCGCCTACCTGCGGGCGCTGGAGGCCGGCGGCCACGACCTGGAGCGGGCGCGCGACGCCGTGTCCATCCTGCTCGTGGCGGATGCCGACGAGTTCCTGACCATCGCCAAGTTCCGGGCGATCCGCCGGCTCTGGGCGCGGGTCGAGCAGGCCTGCGGCCTCGAACCGAAGCCGCTGCGGGTGCTGGCCGAGACCGCGTGGCGGATGATGACCCGCCGCGACCCGTTCGTGAACATCCTGCGCACCGCCATGGCCTCGGCCTCCGCGGGCCTCGGCGGGGCGGACTCCGTGACCGCTCTGCCCTACACCCAGGCGCTCGGCCTGCCCGATGCCTTCGCCCGGCGCGTGGTGCGCAACAGCCAGATCGTGCTGATCGAGGAGTCGAACCTCGCCAAGGTCTCCGATCCGGCGGCCGGCGCGGGCGGGTTCGAGGCGCTCACGGCCGAACTCACCGAGAAGGCCTGGGGCCTCTTCCAGGAGATCGAGCGCGAGGGCGGCATCGCGAAAAGCCTCGAATCCGGCGCCCTCGCGGGCCGGATCGCGGCGGTCGCCGAGGCGCGGGCGCGGGCGGTGGCGACCCGCCGGGAGCCGCTGACCGGCGCCAGCGAGTTCCCCTTCCTCGCCGAGAAGCCGGTGGCGGTGCTCGAAGCGGCGCCGGGTCCTGCGGCCCGTCCGGAGGGGGCGCTGCCCTCGCGCCGCCTCGCCGAGCCCTACGAAGCCCTGCGCGACGCCTCCGACGCGACCCTGGAGCGGGCGGGCCGGCGCCCGACGGTGTTCCTCGCCAATCTCGGCCCCGTGGCGGTCCACAACGCCCGCTCGACCTTCGCCGCCAACGCCTTCGCGGCGGGCGGCATCGAAGCCGTGGGCAATGACGGCTTCTCCGACGCCGGTGCTCTGGCCGACGCGTTCAAGGCGTCGGGCGCGCGGCTCGCCTGCCTGTGCTCGTCCGACACCGTCTACCAGACGGACGCCGTGCCCGCGGCCGAGGCGCTGAGGGCCGCGGGCGCCGGCATGATCTACCTGGCCGGCAAGCCCGCCGAGACGGACGCCCTGCGCCGAGCGGGTGTCCACGGCTTCCTGTTCGCCGGCTGCGACCTGCTGGCGCTGCTGCGGGAGGCGGCAGAGCGGGCAGAGGGCTGAGAACGGCCCGGGCGGCGCGGCCAACCTTGACACTGCGGAGCGCGAGACAATCTTCCGGCTGAAACGGGCCGACGCGGCCCGACGCCCACAGCCGGATTTCAATCCCATGCGTCTGCCGATTTTCGCCGTCGCCACCCTCGCAATCGCCGTGGTGGGCGTCGGCACAGCGGAGGCGGCCAAGCGGAAGGTCCAGGTACCTCACCGCTACGACGGCCGCTGGAGCATCGAGGTGGTCACCCTCGACGGTCCCTGCGACCGCGCCTTCCGCTACGGTGTCCAGATTCAGCGGGGCGAGGCCCTCTACGGCGGCGGCGAGGTCGACATCAGCGGCCGGGTCGCGGCCAACGGGATCGTGCGCGGTACCATCTCCCGCGCCGGCAACGCGGCGCAGGTGTCCGGTCGGCTCTCCGCCAACGGAACCGGCGCCGGCCGCTGGTCGACCCTCGGTGACGGCCCGATCAGCTGCAGCGGAAGCTGGAGCGCGATGCGGCGCGGTTGAGCGCATCGCGCACCCGGCACCGCCGGAACGGCTAAGCCTTCCGCGCTGTGGCGGCCTTGCGACAAGGCCGGATTTGTTCCGCACCGCGTCATGAGCGGCCCGTTTTCGCCCTAGATCCGGCGCGATCTTCGGCGAACACTGTGAGCGTTCGACACCCGTTCGAGGCGCCTCATGTCAGCCGTGATGAAAGCTTTGCCGTTCTTCGGTCTCGCCTTCGTCCTGCTCAGTCCCGCGGCCGAGGCACGCCCGGCGCGGCAGCACGTGCCCGGCTCCGACCACGCGGTGCTGGCACCGCTCGAAGAGGCGGCGACGGGGTGCTTCGTCGAGACGGTGACCTCCAATCCCAAGGCCATGCGGCTCGCGCGGGACGGGCGCTGGTACGAGGCCGCCGGCGTGACCGGCTTCCTCTGCCGCCCGGAGGTCGACCGCATGGCGGTCGCCCATGACCGCATCTACGGCCCCGGCACCGGAGCCCGCTACTTCAAGGGCGCCTATGCCCGCCACCTCGACAAGCAGCTCGCCGCCCGCCTCCAGCCGCTGCTGGAGCCGAAGACGGTCGCGAGCGCCGAGCCGCCGGCCGACAAGGCCGCCCTCGCCGACGCCGCCGCGGAATCCGCGCCCGGAAGCACGGACCACTGAGCACGGATCACTGATGGGGTGAGGCAGGGTCCGGTTACCGGATCCGCCGCCACGTCTGCCGCTTGCACAGGACGCTGAGCACGCAGCCGGCGACCTCGACGGTGTCGGGACCCTTCGGGGTCAGGCTGCCGGCATAGGTCTTGCCGTCATTCGGGTTGTAGAGACTGCCCTCGAACCCCGCGCCGCTTGGCGTGCCGGCCTGCATGATCTGCACGCCGACGAGCTTGCGCGTGCGGAGAGCCGGATCGGGGTTCTGCGCGTCAACGCCCGTGCCGGCGGTCGTCGCGATCGTCCCGCAATAGCCGCCGCCGCAACGGGCGATGCGCACCGTCGACCCCGCCGTCTCGGTCTGCCACAGGCCGGACAGATCCGCGGCCTTCTGCGCCTGGGCGCCACCGGCGGATACCGCGAGGAACAGCCCGACGGCGGCCATGCGCATCGTCGGATGGCGTCGCCGGTCGGCACGAGGCATCGTCATACGGGCTTCCTCCGCGCCGGCCGTGACCGCCGGCTGGCGTCAGCGGTAGCCATGCGGCCACGGTTTCGCAAGGAGCGGGAACGGTGGCGGACGAGGATGCAGCCTTGACTTCGCCGCCTTCGCGGGGCCTACGCCCTCAGCGAGCCGGCACGGACGAGTCAGGAGCGGCGGATGCAGGTGTTTGAGACCGAGATCGCGGCGGTCAAGCGGGTGGTTCCGAAGCGCCACGGCGACGACCGCGGCTGGTTCTCGGAGGTCTACCGCGCCGACCTGCTGGCCGCGAGCGGCATCGCCAACGCCTTCGTGCAGGACAACCAGTCGTTCTCCGCGCCCGCCGGCACGATTCGGGGCCTGCACTTCCAGGTGGCACCCACGGCCCAGGCCAAGCTGATCCGGGTGCTCGCCGGCGCGATCCTCGACGTCGCCGTCGATCTCCGCTCGGACTCGGCCAGCTACGGCCGCCACGTCGCCGTGCGGCTCGACGCGGCCGGCGGTGAACAACTCTTCGTGCCCGCCGGCTTCGCCCACGGCTTCTGCACCCTGGAGCCGAACACCATGGTCGCCTACAAGGTGGACGCTTATTACAGCCCGGCCGACGACCGGAACCTGCGCTGGAACGATCCGGCGATCGGCATCGAGTGGCCGGTCGCGGAAGCCGACGCGATCCTCTCGGGCAAGGACAAGGCCGCGCCGTTCCTCGCCGATCTCGGACGGGTGTTCTGATCCGAGAGATCGGATCCGTCCCGCCGGACGGACCGATCTCGACCTGGGGTGGGACGGGCTGTAGCTGGACGTGACCTCATCCGCACCGCGGACACGAATCGACGGAGTTGGGATCGATGCGCATTCTGGTGACGGGCGGCTGCGGCTTCATCGGCTCCGCGCTCGTGCTGCATCTGGTGCAGGATCTCGGTCACGAGGTGCTCACCCTCGATGCCCTGACCTACGCGGCCAACCCGATCTCCCTCGACCCGCTGAAGGACGATGCCCGGCACCGTCTGGAGCAGGCTGACATCTGCGATCCGGCCCGGGTCCACGCGCTCTACGCCGACTTCAAGCCCGATGCGGTGATGCATCTGGCCGCCGAGAGCCATGTCGACCGCTCGATCACCGATCCGGGCGCCTTCGTGCGCACCAACGTGATCGGCACCCAGGTGATGCTCGACGGCGCCCGCACCCACTGGGAAAGCCTCGACGGCGCGGCGAAACAGAACTTCCGCTTCCTCCACGTCTCCACCGACGAGGTCTACGGCTCGCTGCCGCCGGACGCGTTCTTCACGGAGGAGAGCCGCTACGATCCGCGCTCGCCCTACTCGGCCTCGAAGGCGGCCTCCGACCACCTCGCCCGCGCCTGGCACGAGACCTACGGCCTGCCGGTGCTGGTGACGAACTGCTCGAACAATTACGGGCCGCGCCACTTCCCGGAAAAACTGATCCCGCTGATGATCCTGGCCGCGCTCGAGGGCAAGCCGCTGCCGGTCTACGGCGACGGCATGAACGAGCGCGACTGGATCCATGTCGAGGACCACGCCCGCGGCCTCGTCGCGGTGCTGGAGCGCGGCCGGGTCGGCGAGACCTACCTGCTGGGCGGTCGCGCGGTGCGGAACAACCTCGCCGTGGTGAGGGGGCTCTGCGCCGCCTTCGACCGGCTGAAGCCGGAGAACGGCCCGCACGAGCGCCTGATCACCTTCGTCGCCGACCGCCCCGGCCACGACCGGCGCTACGCCATCGATCCGTCCAAAGCGGAAGCCGAGGTCGGCTGGCGGCCGACCAGGGTGTTCGAGGAGGCGCTGGAAGAGACCGTGCGCTGGTACCTCGACAACGAGGCCTGGTGGCGCCCGATCCGCGAGGGCCGCTACTCCGGCGAGCGCCTCGGCCTCGCGGGCAAGAGCGCGTGAGCCGAGAGCGCGTGAGCATGGACATCCTGATCCTCGGCGGCGCCGGACAGGTCGGCACAGAGCTTCAGGCGTTTTCCTGGCCCGAGGGCGTGCGGGTCCACGCCCCCGACCGCCAGACCCTCGACATCACCGACGAGGGGGCGATCGCCGCCGTCCTCGATGCGCGCGCCTACGCGGCGGTGATCAACACCGCCGCCTACACCGCCGTCGACAAGGCGGAGAGCGAAGTGGCCGCCGCGTGGCGCCTCAACGCGCTGGCCCCGGCCCTCCTCGCCGCCGAGACGAAGCGGCGCGCCATCCCGCTCGTCCACGTCTCGACCGACTACGTGTTCGACGGCTCGGGCGAGGGCTTCTACGCCCCCGACGCGCCGGTGAACCCGAGAAGCGTCTACGGTGCCAGCAAGGCGGCCGGCGAGATGGCGGTGCGCTCGGGCAATCCGCGCCACGCGATCGTGCGCACCGCCTGGGTCGTGAGCCCGCACCGGGGCAACTTCGTCAAGACGATGCTGCGGCTCGCGGGCGAGCGGGACAAGCTCACCGTCGTGGACGACCAGCACGGCTGCCCGACCTCCGCCGCCGACCTCGCGGGGGCGCTCGCCGCCATCGCCCTGCGGCTCGCCGGGGACGAGACGGCACCGACCGGCACCTTCCACTGCGTCAACGACGGCGCGACCACCTGGTGCGACTTCGCCCGCGCGATCGTCGCGGGGTCGGCCAGGCGCGGCGGGCGCGTCGTTCCGGTCGAGGGCATCCCGACCTCCGCCTACCCGACCCCGGCCCGGCGCCCGGCCAATTCCCGCCTCTCCACCCAGAGCCTGACCGACGCCTTTGGTATCGCGCCCCGCCCCTGGGAGGCGGCGCTCGACGACATCCTCGACCGGCTGGTCGGGCCGGCTCGCTCCAACTGATCGGAACCTGTTCGTATGAAGGGCATCGTGCTCGCCGGCGGCTCCGGCACAAGGCTCCACCCGGCCACGCTGGCGATCAACAAGCAGCTGCTGCCGGTCTACGACAAGCCGATGATCTACTACCCGATCTCGGTGCTGATGCTGGCCGGCATCCGCGAGATCCTGATCATCTCCTCGCCCGAGCATCTCGGCAACTACCAGCGCCTGCTCGGCACCGGGGAGCAGTTCGGCCTGACCTTCACCTACGCGGTGCAGCCGCGGCCCGAGGGGCTGGCCCAGGCCTTCATCATCGGCCGCGACTTCGTCGGTTCGGACGACGTGGCGCTGGTGCTGGGCGACAACCTGTTCTTCGGCAACGGCATGAGCGACTTGCTCGCCAAGGCCCGCGCCCGCAAGACCGGGGCGACGGTGTTCGCCTACCACGTCGATCACCCGGAGGCCTACGGCGTCGTCACCCTCGACGAGGCCGGGCGCCCGATCCGGCTGGTGGAGAAGCCCAAGACGCCGGAGAGTCCCTGGGCGGTCACCGGCCTGTACTTCTACGACAACCAGGTGCTCGACATCGCCGCGGCGGTGACGCCCTCCGACCGGGGCGAACTGGAGATCACCTCCGTCAACCAGGCCTATCTCGAGCGCGGCCAGCTCCATGTCGAGCGGATGAGCCGCGGCTACGCGTGGCTCGACACGGGCACGCACGACAGCCTGCTGGAGGCCGCCGAGTTCGTGCGCGTGCTGCAGCACCGGCAGGGGCTTCAGGTCGCCTGCCTAGAGGAGATCGCCTACCTGCAGGGCTTCATCGGCCGCGAGCAGCTGCAGGCGCGGGGCGAGCTGTTCGCCAAGACCAAGTACGGCCAGAACCTGCTGCGGCTCGCCCGCGAAGGCCGCCGGCCCGATCAGGATTTCTGACGGACGCAGCTTGCCGTCTCGCCATGGCGAGGCCGAAGCCATCCGGGGCGCCGCTCTTTCCGGAGAGGTCGCGCCCCCGGGTGGGTTCGCCGTCGCTCGCGATGACGGAAGCGCCCGTCCCGATCAGCGCTCGCCCTGGATGAGCACCGCGCCGGTATAGGTCTCGGCGACCTCGCAGAACGGCACGCCGCCGGCGGTCAGCACCGCCTCGACGGAGAACAATGGCTCGCCGGGGCCCGGCAGGCCGCCGGCCTCGGGCCGCCACAGCATCGTCAGCGACCGGTTGCGCCGGCTCGGACCCAGCGGGCGCACGACGTGGCCGAAGGGGGCCTGCGTGCCGTCCAAAGTCGCGTTCATCTCGGGCGTCAGGCGCGAGGGCACGTACCAGTTGTCGGCTTCCGACAGGACGTGGGTGCCGCAGGTGAGCCGCACCCGGCGGTAGCGCAGGGGCTCGTCCGGACCCACGGCGAGCCGTTCGCGCCGCGCCGCCCCGGCGGGCTTGTCCGGGCCGGGGACGCGCACGGCGACGATCCGCGGATCGGGGCTGAGGCCGCGCTCGGCGCACCACGCTTCGAGGACGGCGGTGGCGCTCGGCGCGGCGAGCAGGCGGGCGCTCAGCGTTTCGATCAAGGCGCGCGCCTCGGACCCATCCTGCGCCTCCCGGCTCGCATCGACGGCCGCCCCGGCGACCTGCGCTCGGGCCGTCCCGGCCTCGGCCGGCGGCACGGTGGCGCCGAGTGCCGCGAGACCGACCGTCAGCATCCGTGTTGCCGCTCTCTCCATCGTGCAGCGCAATACGTCGCTGATCGGAAAAGGTCCATCGCCTCCGTGGCAGAGCCGGCATTCCGGGGCGCCGGGGGGGGACCCGGAACGGCGCGGCAGGGTCGAGACCGGACGCGGCGGGCCGCCTACTTGCTCTCCGAGGGCAGGGCGGTCGCGAGCGGGCCGGCGGGCGCGA